>JACCUF010000101.1 GCA_013811975.1 Geodermatophilaceae bacterium
GCACAACGGGCAATCCGGGTGTGACCTTCCCTTGCAAATCGGCACGTGACGACGTCGGCTCGAGCGCCCGCGCAGCAATGCGCCTGGTCGCCTGGCCAGGGCAGGACGTCGGGCGGGTCGTCAGGGGTCAAGGCACCCGGAGTGGGTGGGAAAAGGAGAGGATCCGGCGAGCCAGTAGACAACGGTGCCTCGGCTGCAGCCAGCAGCGACGACGTGTCGGCCCGAAGACTTCGCCGGATCTCTTCTCCACCCCTCCGCACCGACAGTGGGGCGCCAGCTCGCGTGCGGGCGCCGGGTGGCAGCGCACGCGATCGCCGCCATAAAGTGTCCACCCGTTGGCAGACATCGCGACGAGCGTGGAATGCTGGTTCTCTTACCCCGGCAGCCGCTCGGGACGGCGGAGGGGACGTGACGTGGGCGTAGCGGCCACCATTGGCGTCCCCGCCGCGATCGACCCGGACGATGACCTCCGCACCGAGGCAGCGGATAGAGGGGCGACCGCGCTGCCCGCTCCCACGCTCGACGTGCGGAGGATGCCCAGAGGTGCACCGACCGTCCTGGTCGTCCTCGGCGGCCTGGCCACCCTGCTGGCCTTTCCGCCCTACGACCTGCGGATGCTGGCCGTACTCGGACCCGCCGCACTCGCACTTGCCGTGCACGGCCAACGGGCCAGATCTGGGGCCTGGCTGGGTCTGGCCTCGGGACTGGCCTTCTTCATTCCGCACCTGGCCTGGGCAGCGGAGTACCTCCCGGCGTGGCCGTGGCTGCTGCTGGCGCTGTGGCAGGCAACCTACCTCGCCCTGATGGGGGCCGGTTGGGCGGTGGTCAGCCGGCTGCCTGGTTGGCCAGTGTGGATGGCCGCGCTATGGGTCGGCGCCGAGGCATTGCGCGGCCGGTGGTTCGTCGGCGGCTTCCCGTGGGGCAGGCTTGGATTCAGCCAACCGGACGGGCCCTTCACGGCTCTGGCTGCCTTCGGGGGGGTGCCGTTGGTCGGCTTCGGAGTCGCCCTGACCGGGACCGTACTGGCCGCCGCAATCCTGTCCCACGACTCCGGCCAGGCACTTCGCCGGGGCGTTGCGACTCTCGCCGTACCGCTGGTGGCGGCAACCGGGTGGCTGACCCTGGGTGAGCAATCGCTGTCCGGACAAGCTCAGGCCGTGACGACGATCGCGATCGTGCAGGGCGATGTGCCGCAAGCCGGGCTCGACTTCAACGCCCGCCGGCGAGCCGTGCTCGACAACCACGTGGAGGCGACGTTAGCCCTGGCTGCCGACGTTGCGGCCGGGCGCCGATCCGCTCCGGACCTGGTGATCTGGCCGGAGAACTCCTCCGACATCGACCCGCTCACCAATTCGGATGCGGCCGCTGCCATCAACCGAGCCGCGCGTGCCATCGACGTACCGATCTTGGTTGGTGCCGTCTTGTCCGGTCCCGGGCCGGACAGCGTCAGCAATGTGGGCATCCTCTGGGACCCGGACACCGGACCAGGACAGATCTACACCAAGCGGCACCCAGTGCCCTTTGCCGAGTACATTCCGGCTCGACCGCTCCTGGAGCGGGCAACGGATCTGGTCGACATGGTCGGACGCGACTTCGTCTCGGGGAACGAGGTCGGCGTCTTCGACGTGGCCGGTGTCCGGCTCGGCGACCTGATCTGCTTCGAGATCGCTTATGACGACCTGACCGCAGACGTCGTCGATGCCGGTGCAGGCGTGATCGTCGTACAGACCAACAACGCGACTTTCGGATTCAGCGACGAGACATATCAGCAGCTGGCGATGGCCCGGATGCGTGCGATCGAACACGGTCGACCAGTGGTTGTTGCGTCCACCGTCGGGATCAGCGCGTTCATCGCACCGGATGGCTCCCTGGTGGAGTCGACGGAGTTGTTCACCCGGGAGACGTTGGTGGCCGAGGTGGGTCTTCGGCAGGCAGACACCGTCGCCAGCCGGGTCCGCGAGGGCCCTGAATGGGTACTCGTCGTCGTCGGACTGCTGGCCTGGGCGTACGGCACGTTCCTGCATCGACGTGCCCGCGAAGCGGGTCAGCCATGACGAGCTCCTTCGAGCGGGTTCTCGTGATCGTCCCGACCTACGATGAGATCGACAACCTCGAGTCGATCCTGGCCCGCACGCGCGCGGCCAACCCCACCGTTGACATTCTGGTCGTCGACGACTCGAGCCCAGACGGCACCGGGGAACTCGCCGATCGGCTGGCGGTCGCTGACGAGGGAATCCATGTCCTGCACCGAGTGGTGAAGGACGGCCTCGGGCGGGCTTATCTCGCCGGCTTCGATTGGGGGCTGGCGCGAGGATACGAGGTGCTGGTCGAAATGGATGCGGATGGGTCCCACCCTCCGGAACAGCTGCCCGACCTGCTCAGCGCTCTGGCCGACGCTGACCTGGTGCTCGGATCGCGGTATGTCCCGGGAGGCGAGGTCCGCGGTTGGCCAGCGAGGCGGCTGCTGCTGTCCCGTGGCGGCAATCGCTACGCGCGCATGATGCTCCGGTTGCCGGTCCACGACGCCACCGGTGGCTTCCGCGCGTTCCGCGCTGACCTCCTGCGCGAGTTGAAGCTGAACGACATTTCCAGTGCCGGTTACTGCTTCCAGGTGGATCTGGCCTGGCGGACGTGGCGAGCCGGCTACAACATCGTCGAAGTCCCGATCGTCTTCACCGAGCGGGTACGGGGTAAAAGCAAGATGAGCTCCTCGATCGTCGGAGAAGCGCTGATCCGAGTGGGCTGGTGGGGGCTGCGAAACCGCAGCCGCGGAGCGCGTGCCCGGGCAATCGCAACGCGGAAGGAAACGTCGTGATACGCGCTCGATTGGGACCGATCCTCGCGGTGTTGCTGGTCGCCGAGATCGCAGTCTTCATCCTGGTCGGAAATTGGATCGGTGTTGGTTGGACCATCCTGCTGGCGCTGGCGACCTCCGCTGTCGGGCTGTGGCTGTTCGGGCGTGAGGGCATGCGCGCTCTGCGTGCCCTGGGGGAGGCCTCGCGCGGTGGAGTGCCTCCGGGACCCGCAGCCGTGGATGCCGGACTAGTGGCTCTCGGCGGACTGCTGGTCTTCCTTCCGGGATTCGTCAGCGACGTCGTCGGGCTGCTCTGCCTGATCCCGGTGACAAGGCCGCTGATCCGCCGCTTGGTGATCGGGGGAGTGGCCCGCAAGTTCGGCCCGGCCCGGGTCACTTCTCGGCGCGTGGACGGCGTCGAAGCACCGCGTGGTGCCTCCGCGGCCGGAGCCGCGCGGACATCCGACGCAGAGCAAAGCGCGGGTGGCTCGTCCCGCCGAAACACCGAGCCTGAGATCATCGAGGGCGAGATCGTCCCGTGAGCACACTTGCCTCGACCGTCGTGGGTTTCAGCCACGGCGCCGCTTGGTTCTGAGCTATAAGCCAAGCTATCCTCCGGGTATGTCCAAGGTCATGGTCTCCTTACCCGCGGATCTCCTTGCAGAGGTCGACAGCGAGGCGCAGCGCCGCTCAGTGAGCCGGAGTGCATTGCTCGCCAGCGCTGTTCGTCGCGAACTCGACCGTCGCGATCCCGAGGCTGTTGCAGCGGCCATCGCGCGCTCCGAGCAACGCTTTCAGGACGCGGGGTCCTTCGATGCCGCAGAACTCGTTCGTGAGGACCGAGAGCGACACCGTTGATGCGGCTACTTCTCGACACCTCTGTCCTGATCAAGTGGTTCCACAGCAGCGGGGAAGGCGAGTTGGCCGAAGCGAGGGCGCTACGCGCGGCTCACCTGTCCGGGCAGGTGGATGCGCACCTCCTCGATCTCGCCCTGTACGAGGTCGGCAACGTCCTGGTGCGCGCGCTCGACTGGCCTGCCGACCAGGTGGCGGACCAACTCGAGGACCTCCTGACGATCTGTGGCACACCTTTGGTCATGACCGAGGAGTGGCTTCGAGATGCCGCGTCCATCGCCACCGAGCACCGCCTGTCCTTCTACGATGCAGCCTGGGCGGCAGCGGCTCGTGGTCTCTCGATCCCGTTGATCAGCGCGGACCAACGGCTGATCAGGACGGCGCTGGCCGAATCACCGACGTCCGCCGTCCAACGACTGCGGCTTCGTAGTTGATCCTTAGCGACCGCCAGCGACGTCGACGAAGGTGCCGGTGACATAGGACGCCTCGGCTGACAACAACCAAGCGATCGCCGGTGCCACCTCGTCTGCCCGGCCGCCACGTCCCATCGGCACCGTTGTGGCTACCCGCTGCACCCGACCGGGTTGCCCGCCCGAGGCATGGATCTCGGTATCGATGACACCCGGACGAACGGCATTGACCCGGATCCCCTCGTCGGCCACTTCCCGCGCCAAACCCGATGTCAGCGTATCCAGCGCCCCTTTGGATGCCGCGTAGTCCACGTATTCGCCGGCGCTGCCCAGGACTGCGGCTCGCGAGGAGACGTTGACAATCCCACCGCCGGGGCCCCCGTTCTTGGTCGACATCCGACGGATAGATTCACGGGCGCACAGGAAGGCGCCGATCACGTTCACGGCGAAGACCCTTTCTATTCGAGCCAGGCTCATCTCCTCCACGCGGCACTGCGGCGCGACGATCCCGGCGTTGTTGACCAGCGCAGTTAACGTCCCCAGCTCTGCGGCAGCGTCGAAAGCACCCACGACGTCGGCCTCCCGGGAAATCTCAGCCCGGACGGAGCGGGCGCCTACCCCGTACCCCAGACATTGGGCGACGACGGCATCGGCGGTCTCCTGCTGCTCGCGGTAGGTCAGGCACACGTCGTACCCACGCTCAGCCAATAGAACGGCGGTGGCGGCGCCGATACCTCGTCCGCCACCGGTGATCAGAACGACGCCAGGCACGCCGGCGAGCTTGTCACACGGCGGACAGGCGCCCGTCGGTTGTGCCTACGAGCCACGACCGATCAACCGGGGTTCGTTGGGCGACCCCAATTCAGTGGGGAGGAGGTTGGTGTGTGGTGTTGACGATCGGTGCCCGGGTGGGGTCGATCCAGGCGGGCGGGCGGTACCAGGCGCGGTCGCCGCGGATGAACACTTCCCAGTCACCCTTTTCGATTTCCCGGTGATGGGCTGTGCAAAGAAGTGTGGCGTTGTCGCGGTCGGTCAGTCCACCGTCGAGCCACGGAAGGATGTGATGGATTTCGCACCAGGCCAGCGGCCGTGAACAACCGGGCCAGGTGCAGCCACGGTCGCGAACCTCGATGGCGACTCTCTGCGGGCCGGTGAACAGCCTCCGGCCGGTACCGACATCGAGGACCTGACTCTTGCCGCCGAGAACGATGGGAATGAGCTGCGCATCACAGGCGAGGCGGCGAGCGGCACTGGGGGACAGCAACTGTCCGGAGTCCAGGGTCGCGGCACCCAGGCGCTGGGTCAGAGATTCCAGTCCGATCGTGATCCGCAGCTGAGTCTTGCCCCCGGCGCCGCTGCCGGATGCTGGATGGGCGAGGTGGCGGCGGCAGATTTCGACGAGGGCGTCGTAGCGGCGCTGCTCAGCACTGCGCAGGTGCCTGTTCCCGTCGATGTCGGCCTGCGCTGGTGCCGACAGCACATCGAGGGCGGCACGGATGATCGCAGCACCTTCGGCCTCCATTCGTCCCCGGATCGACCCGCCGGGCCCGCACGGTCATCGGAGAGTGTCAGGGCGCGCTTGTCGAAGGCCTTCTTCTCCTTCTCCAAGAGCTTCTTCTCGTCTCGGGCCTGGACACCCTCAGGATCCAGGATCTCCTCGAGCCGGCGCCCGATGAAGCTCAACGGCACGGGGCCGAACGTGTCGCAATGCCCGATCATCGTCGCCTCGGCGTCGATGCGACCCTCGGCTGGGAAGTCCTTGGGCAGATCGGCCAGTGCATGGACGATCACCTGCGCTTGACCCAACTGCACCCGGCCGCGGGACATCGCGTCCGCGGTGGCCGGCAGATGTTCTCGCAACGCGCGAGCCGTCCCGACCAGCCTCGCCGCCTGACCGGGACCGACCTGATGGGCGCCCTGTAGCCAGGCTGTCGTCGATGTCGCGCCGCGCGCGCGGGCCAGACCCCGGGCATCCACCTCACCGATCACGGCCAGCAGGACGGCGTCGGGCTGGGCGCGCAACCGGACGGCGTCCCCGACCCGGGCCACGGCCTGCTCGTCCGACAGTGCCCAAGTCGCCCGGCTCGCCGCCGCACGCACAGCCGCGCGGGCATCGGACAACCCCGACGCAACCGGCTGGATCGGTAACTCGCTCACACCCCCAACCTACGACGAGGGTCTGACATTTCTTGACCGAGAAGCCCTGGCCCACAGAACTTTTCGAAAGAACTTCTACGTCAGCTTCGAGTCCCGACGTTCGAGGCACGGTCGCGAATGTTTGGCTCGGTCAAAGACGGTTGGGTCGACCACCACGACGTGGCACACCAGGTGCCGGTCCGGTGTCGTTGGCTTGATCCGCCTGGCGACATCGTCTGTGGGATTCCAGCCACTGCAGGGTGTGTCAAGCACTGCTCGTCAAGCAACCCAACATCCTCATTCGAACGCTGGGCGGACGATGTTGTACGTCAACAGGCTGCGAACGTCACGGCTTCTCGTTTGGTGCTCACGCATGGCCGGCCGCGGTCACCAGGGCCTGGAAGAGCCGCGGGTCGGCGCCCTTCTCCGGATGCCAGAGGACTCCGATGCAGAACGGAAGGCCCGGGTCCTCGATGGCTTCAACGATGCCATCCGGTGCCCATGCGGTGGCTACATATCCGGGGTGGTCGGCCAGACCCTGGTGGTGATAGCTGGATACCCGTGAGGACGGACCGAGGATTGCATGCAATCGGCTGTCAGGCGAGATCGTGATGTCGTGTTCGCCATACACCCCTGGCTCCGGGGAATGTCCCTCATGGCCGAGTGCGTCGGGAAGATGCTGGATGAGCTGACCACCTGCCGCCACGGCCATGACTTGCACCCCGCGACAGATCCCGAGCACCGGACGTTGGCGTTGCCGCATCGTCGCAATCAGGGCAACTTCTGCCGCGTCACGTTCGGGATTCGGTTGTTGGGCCAGCGGGTGCGGAGACTGGCCGTATCCGGTGGGATCGAGATCGGGGCCGCCGACCAGGATCAGTCCGTCGAGGCGCTCACCGACCACGTCAAGCATCTCCGTCGTGGTGGTCGCGGCCGGCGGGATGATGACCGGGATTCCCCCTGCTGCCAGCACGTGGTCGACATAGGCCTGCGGGACCAGCGCGGCCGGGACGTCGTGCCAGGTGCGCCACGACGCGGGTCCGACATAACTGCTGAGGCCGATCAGTGGAGGAGGCATTCTGACCTAGACCGGGGTCACGTACGCGCCGCTGATCCCGCCGTCGACCAAGAAGGTCGAGGCGGTCATGAAACTGGAGTCATCGCTGGCCAGAAACAGCGCGGCAGAGGCGATCTCGTCCGGCTCGGCGAAGCGACCCATCGGGATGTGCACCAGCCGTCGAGCCGCTCGCGCCGGATCGCTGGCGAACAACTCCCGCAGCAACGGGGTGTTGACCGGGCCGGGGCACAACGCGTTGACCCGTACGCCCTCGCGGGCGAACTGCACCCCGAGCTCCCGCGACATCGCCAGCACCCCGCCCTTGCTCGCGGTGTAGGAGATCTGCGAGGTGGCCGCACCCATGACCGCCACGAAGGAGGCGGTATTGATGATCGACCCCTTCCCCTGCTCGACCATGTACGGGATCGCCGCCTTGCAGCAGAGGTACACGCTGGTCAGATTGACCTCCTGTACTTGGCGCCAGGCCGCCAGGTCAGTGGTCAGGATCGAGTCGTCCTCGGGCGGGGATATCCCGGCGTTGTTGAAGGCGACGTCGACGCTGCCGTACTCGTTATTGGTCACCGCGAAGAGCTCGTCAACCTGCTCGGGGTCGGTCACATCGCACACGAGGAAGTGCCCGTCGAGTTGGGCCGCGATCCGGGCCCCGGACAACTCGTCCAGGTCGCCGATGACGACGCGGGCGCCCTCGGCTGCGAAGCGTCGGGCGGTTGCCAGCCCGATGCCGCTGCATCCTCCAGTGATGACCGCGGTACGGCCGTCCAGCCTGCCCTGACTCATCTAGGCCTCCCTGGTGGCCAGACGTACCTGAACCTCGGTCATGGTGTTTCGGCGGCTCCCGACCGGATTCCCGACCGATGCCGGAGACTTTGAAGCCACCGAACGGCGTGGAGTATGGCACTGAGCCGCGCGAGTTGACCCACAGGTTGGGGCCTCAACACATGGCGACTTTGCGGCAGGTCCTCCACGACCCTTGACAGTGGGTGGCAGGTGAGTAATTTCGGCCCTCGGCAGCTCAGGGTCTGGTCACAGACCAGTGACGTGACCCGAGAGGAGCGGCTCGTGAACCCTCAACAGAAGAAGGCTTCCGGTTTCGGCTACGAGAAAGTGAGCCAGGACTACCTGCAGAAGCGTGAACTCAAGCAGGGGGCGGCGGGCTGGCTGCTGCTTGCCGGACTGGGCGTCGCCTATGTCATCTCCGGCGACTTCGCCGGTTGGAACTTCGGTCTCGAGCAGGGCGGGTGGGGCGGCTTGCTGATCGCCACCG
>JACCUF010000116.1 GCA_013811975.1 Geodermatophilaceae bacterium
ATCTTGCCGCGGGTGTGTCGCCGCTCGAGTTGTGAGTAGGCAGCCCGAACATCCTCGAGTGAGAACGTCGCCGCGATGGGCAGGTCAACCTCACCGGCCGCGACCAATCCGGCGACTTCGGACAGGACACCGGCGCTGGATCCCGCAGACATGCCGACGGTGAGTACGCCGTGCTCTGCGGCGGCAGCGAAGTCGATGATCGTGTTGATCCTGGTTGGCGCGACGCCCAAGGAGAGCGCGAGTTCGACGTACCCGCCGCCGAAGGTGTCCAAGAAGGCGTCGACGCCCTTCGGCGCGGCCGTGTTGATCCGGTCGGCCACGCCGTCGCCGTACGTCAGTGGCAACACTCCTCTTTTTCGCAGCCACTCGTGATTTGCCTCACCAGCGAGCCCAATGACGGTGGCCCCGGTCCTGCGGGCCAGCTGTACCGCCAGCGACCCGACCCCACCGGCTGCTCCTGAAACCACCAGCGTGTCGGTGGGGGTCAGGTCAAGGGCGCCGATGGCCGCCCACGCCGTGGCGCCGACCACATGCAGGGCACCGGCTTGCTCCCAGGACAGGCCAGCCGGCTTGCGGGCGAGATCGGTCGCTTGTACGACAACGAAGTCAGCGTGGCTGGCCCGAGCGTGGGTGAAGCCGAGGACCTCGTCGCCGGCAGCCCAGTCCGACCCGCCTGATCCGAGCTCGACGACGACGCCGGCGAGGTCGCTGCCCTGACCGGACGGGAACTCCGATGGCCATCGTTTGGCGAACACACCCTTTCGGATCGCCGCCTCGCCAGGGTTGATCCCGGCAGCCCGGACGGCGACAACCACCTGTCCCGGACCGGCCACCGGCCGCGGTACCTCGCGGACCTGAAGGACGTCTATATCGCCGTACGTGTCGTACTGCACTGCTCGGGGCACGTGACTCCTTCTGGTTCGTCGTTGTCCGTCTCACATGACAGCCAGCGGAGCCCAGGCATTCCCGGCGCAGGCACCGGCGTAACGCCGCCAACCGTCAACTGCACGTATCCGCCCGGACGCAAGCGTGCACTTGGCGACTCACGGTGGTCCGCGGGCCGGCTGGGACTGGGTTGGGGACAGCGGGAGCGGATGAACAGACGTTTCGCGCACCCTCATCCAATGCCGCGGACCGTACGAGTGCCGGAAGCGCTCAAGGGCTCCCCGTTCACCCTTGCCGACGGCCTGGCGAACGGGCTTACCCGACGGTCGCTGCAGGGCCGTGCCTATCGATGTCTCGCGCAGGGGGTCTACCTCCCGGCCGACGTCGCACTCGGTCCATCGGTCTGGCTTGCCGCGGCTGCTCTGGTGATGCCGGCCGGTTCGGCGGTCTCGGGCCGGTGGGCGGCTTGGGCGTGGGGAGTGGATCTACTCCCGGCCGAGGCACGAGAGGTTGAGATCACGGTCCCACGCCGGTGTCGGGTGACCAGCCGTCCCGGATTGGTCGTGGCACATGGGCTGCTGTCGGCCACTGACATCGTCACGGTGAACGGGGTCCGGGTGACCTCGGAGGTGCGTACCGCCTTCGATCTCGCCCGGCGCGGACCCCGCGACGATGCCGTCGTCGCCCTGGACGCGATGGGAGTACGCGCGGTTGATCAGCCGCGCTGGCTTACAGCGATTCATCGAGGGGCACCCGGGATGGCGAGGTGTCCGGTGGGCCAGCACCTATCTCGGCCTTGCCGAGAACAGGGCCGAGTCACCCATGGAGACCAGGTTGCGACTCGTATTGTCCGACGGTGGGTTGCCGCTCCCCCTGGTCAACGAGTCCGTCTGTGACGAGCATGGTCGGTTTCTCGCCCGGCCGGACCTGCGGATCGACCGGGTGATCATCGAGTTCGACGGGGCCGTGCACCGCAGCGCGGAACGGCACCGGGACGACATCCGCCGTCAGAACCTGCTGGTCCAAGCCGGATACGTCGTGTTGCGCTACACGGCGGCCGATGTCTATCAGCGCCCGACGACGATCGTCGCCGAGGTCCGCGCTGCTCTGGGTTGCTAAGGCGCCTTCCCTCATCGCGGAGCGGCAAATGCACCGATCTCGCGCGAGGAAGGGTGCAGTTGGCGTCCCGCGTCGGCGACTCGGGTCGTCAACCGACGAGACTGGGGTTGGGGCGGTTCAGTTCCTCGCGGGCCACCGAGCGGATGTGCACCGCATCCGGGCCGTCGACGATCCGCAGCGTGCGGGCCATCGCGTAGAAGTAGGCCAGCGGGAAGTCGTTGCTGACCCCGGCCGCGCCGTGCACCTCAATGGCCCGGTCGATCACCCCCAGCGCCATCCGGGGGATCGCGACCTTGATCGCCGAGATCTCGGTCCGTGCCCCCTTGGCGCCGTGCTTGTCGATCAGGTCTGCGGTCTTGAGCACGAGGAGTCGAGCCTGCTCGAGTTCGATCCGGGACAGGGCGATCTGCTCGCGTACGGTGCCCTGCTCGGACAGCGGGCGGCCGAAGGCGACCCGTGACTTGGCCCGCTCCACCATCAGCGACAGGGCCCGCTCGGCCATCCCGATCGCGCGCATGCAGTGATGGATCCGGCCGGGTCCGAGGCGGGCCTGGGCGATCATGAACCCGTCGCCCTCGCCGGAAAGGATGTTCTCGGCAGGCACCCGTACGTCGTCGAAGACGATCTCGGAATGCCCGTGCTGATCCTGGTACCCGAACACGGGCAGGTGACGAATGATGTTGAG
>JACCUF010000121.1 GCA_013811975.1 Geodermatophilaceae bacterium
TGCGCGGGATTGTGCACCGGCACTACCCTCAGTGGATGCAGCCAGGTGGAGCTCCGGACATGCAGGCGTTGATGCAGCAGGCCGCGCAGATGCAGTCTCAGCTGATGGCCGCACAGCAGGAACTCGCCGAGACCCAGGTCACCGGTTCGGCCGGCGGCGGGCTGGTCCGCGTCACGATGACTGGGTCGGGGGAGATCACCGACGTGACCATCGACCCGAAGGCGATCGACCCCGACGACGTCGAGAGTTTGCAGGATCTGATCGTCGCCGCCGTACGCGACGCAAGCCGCCAGGTCGCGGAACTCGCCAGCCACGCCATGGGACCCCTCGCCGGTGGTCTCGGCGGGCTGGGTCTGCCCGGGATGTAGCCCATGTACGAAGGTGCGGTGCAGGATCTGATCGACGAGCTCGGCCGGCTGCCCGGCGTCGGGCCGAAAAGCGCCCAGCGGATCGCGTTCTTCATCCTCGGCTCGGAGGCCACGGACATCAGCCGGCTCGCGGCTGCGTTGCACCGGGTACGCGACGAGGTGCGGTTCTGCACCATCTGCGGCAACGTCGCCGAAGCGCAGCTGTGCAAGATCTGTCGCGATCCGCGTCGAGCCCTGGATGTGATCTGCGTCGTCGAGGAGCCCAAGGACGTCGTCGCGATAGAGCGCACCCGCGAGTTCCGCGGTCGCTATCACATCCTCGGCGGGGCGATCAGCCCGATCGACGGCATCGGACCCGAGGACCTGCGGATCCGCGAACTGATGGCCCGGCTGGCCGACGGCGAGATCACCGAGCTGATCCTGGCCACCGATCCCAACTTCGAGGGCGAGGCGACGGCCACGTACCTGGCTCGGTGCGTCGCCTCGATGGGGATGACTGTGACCCGGCTGGCCAGCGGCCTGCCGGTGGGTGGCGACCTGGAATACGCCGACGAGGTCACCCTTGGCCGGGCCTTCGAAGGTCGCCGCAGAGTTACCGCCTGATCCCTGCGCAGCAGCCATTTCAGCCGTTTTCGCGATAACTGCGCGATGAGTGAGCGTGGGGGTACCAGGTAAAGGTCTGGTATCGGCACCCCCGCAGGGTCGCAAGCAGTCGCCGGACCGTCTAGGGTCCGATTCTCAACCGGAGTGCCCTCCGGGTCGTCGTGTGTGCCTGTCCAAGGGTCGACTCGACGGCGCGAAGCAACGACGCTGATAGGCAGGTAGATACATGCACGGATCCAAGAAGCGACTGACCGCCATCGCGGCGGTCTCCATTGCTGCGTTGGCTTTGTCGTCATGCGCGGACAGTGAGCGCGAGCCCGCGGCCGAAGGGGGCGGAGGCACGTTCGTGTTCGGTGCGGCCGGTGACCCCGGCACGCTGGATCCCGCGTTCGCCACCGACGGGGAGACCTTCCGCGTCACCCGGCAGATCTTCGAGGGACTGCTCGAACCCGGTGAGGGTTCTGCCGAACCGGAGCCCGGTCTGGACGATTCCTACGAAGCCAGCGAGGACGGCCTGACCTACACCTTCCAGCTCAAGGAAGGCGTGAAGTTCCACGATGGCACGGACTTCAACGCCGAAGCGGTGTGCTTCAACTTCGATCGTTGGTACAACTTCGAGGGCCTCGCTCAGAGCCCGGCCGCCAGCGGCTACTGGCAGGACGTCTTCGGCGGCTTCGCGTCAACGCCGGACGTTCCCAACATCTTCTCCTCCTGCAGCACCGACGGCGAGTTCACCGCTGTCGTCGAGCTGACCCGGGTGACCGGTCGCTTCCCGGCCGCACTGACCCTCCCGTCCTTCGCCATGCAGAGCCCGGGCGCGCTCGAGGAGTTCAAAGCAGACGAGCTGGGGGGCAGCGAAGAGGCACCGACCGTGTCGGAGTACGCCTCGGAGCACCCCACGGGCACCGGTGCGTTCAAGCTGGACAACTGGGATCTCTCCAACGGTGAGGTCACCCTCGTCCGCAATGACGACTATCACGGCGAGAAGGCCGGGGTCGAGAAGCTGATCTTCCGTACGATCCCGGAGGGTCCCACCCGCAAGCAGGAGCTAGAGGCCGGCGAGATCGACGGGTACGACCTGGTCGCGCCCGGCGACATCACCGACCTGGAGGACGGCGGATTCAACGTCCTGACTCGTCCTGCCTTCAACGTCCTGTACTTGGGGATCAACCAGGGCTCCTTCGCCGAAGCGGGAGCTGCCGGGATCAATCCCGCGTTGGCTGACGTCCGTGTACGTCAGGCGATCGCGCATGCGATCGACAAGGAAAGCATCGTCAGCTCGCTGCTGCCTGACGGCGCGGTTGCGGCGACGCAGTTCATGCCGGACACGGTCAGTGGCTACAGCCAGGATGTCACCACCTACGAGTACGACCCGGCACTTGCCAAGTCACTTCTCGAACAGGCCGGGGCCGTCGGTACGACCCTGAAGTTCTACTACCCGACCGAGGTCAGCCGGCCGTACATGCCGGATCCGGGTGCCATCTTC
Organism: Geodermatophilaceae bacterium; assembly: GCA_013811975.1. Classification (GTDB taxonomy): domain Bacteria; phylum Actinomycetota; class Actinomycetes; order Mycobacteriales; family Geodermatophilaceae; genus JACCQS01. The sequence goes on from JACCUF010000121.1 coordinate 2,458, forward strand.
GAGGTCATCTCGCAGAACCTCACCGATGCCGGATTCGTTATCGAGCCGGTCGCCCTGGTGTGGAACCCGGAGTACCTCGACGCCGTACAGAACGGGCTGGCCGACATCCACCTGCTCGGCTGGACCGGTGACTACGACGATGCCTACAACTTCATCGGCACGTTCTTCGATGCCAAGGCCGGGGGAGCCTCGAAGCTGGACTTCGGCGGCTATGTCAACGAGGACCTGTTCACCCAGTTCGCGGCAGCCGACGCGGAGCCGGATCCAGATGTCCGCGAAGGTCTGTACCAGGACCTCAACAACGACATCATGGAGTTCCTGCCGGGTATTCCGCTCTCGCACTCCCCACCGGCCCTGGTGGTTGCCGAAAATGTCGACGGTCTTGTCCCGAGTCCGTTGACAGCGGAGAATTTCGCTACGGTCGTCTTCACCGATTAGGGAGGGCAGTCGGCAGGTAACCGACGATGCTGAGATTCATCGTTCGGCGTCTGCTGCAACTGATCCCGATCCTTTTCGGGCTTTCGGTTCTGCTGTTCGTCTGGCTGCGCGCTCTCCCGGGCGGGCCCGCAAGGGCTCTCCTGGGGGAGCGCGCCACGCCGGAGGCCATCGCCGCCGTCACCGAGTCGTTGGGTCTCAACGACTCCCTGTTCGTGCAGTACGGCCGCTTCCTGCAGCGCCTCGTCCAGTTCAACCTCGGGGTTTCCACTCAAACCGGACGACCGGTCACCACCGAGTTCTTCGAGCGATTTCCGGGGACAATCGAGCTCACCGTAGCCGCGCTGGCCTTCGCGGTCGTGGTGGGAATCCCCTTGGGGTACCTCGCCGAGCAGGTAGAAGATACGAGGATCCTTGGGCGCCAACAGCGGAGCGAAGATCGCGACCAGGATGAAG
>JACCUF010000124.1 GCA_013811975.1 Geodermatophilaceae bacterium
GGCGTCACGTCCAGGATCACCTGGCCGATGTCGAGGGCTCCGATCCCGTCAACCATTGCATGGTGGGTCTTGCTGATGACGGCGAACCGGCCGTCGGACAGCCCGTCGACCACGTAGAGCTCCCACAGGGGCCGATGCCGATCCAGCGGCCGCGACATCAACCTGCCCACCAGCTCCAGCAACGCCGCATCCGAGCCGGGCTTGGGCAGACCGGAGCGCCGGACGTGGAAGTCGATGTCGAAGTCGGAGTCGTCGACCCAGACCGGGTTGGCCAGATGCCCGGGCACCGAGCACACCTTCTGCCGGTACCGAGGAACCAGTCCCAGCCGCTTCTCGACCAGCTCGGCGATCCGACCGGAGTCGAAGCCATGCTCGGGGCTCTGGAAGATGGCCAGCCCACCGACGTGCATCGGGGTGGTGGGCTCCTCCAGATACAGGAACGACGTATCCAGCGCCGAGAGCCGATCAGCCATCCCTCCACTGTGTCAGATCGTGACGGGCGGAGGGCGGAGTCTCGAGGGGAGTAGGAGTCAGCGTTGGCGGTGCGTGCGCTGACCGGTGGTGGCCGGAACGCCGGCCAATGATCCCGCCAGGTCCCGCAGCGCAGCCCGCAACGATGACCCGCTGGCCACCTCGGCGAGCGTGCGACCAGCCGCGAGGGCGGCATCGGTCGCCTTGGCGTCCTGCGGGAGGAAGACCGGGTCGCGTACACCGGCGAAGCGGTCCAGGGCACCGGCGATCTCTCGGTGGATGTCACCGGGTACGACCACCGAACGGGTCCGGTTGACGACCACCCGCGGGGTCACATCAGGCAGGGCCTCCCGGAGTTCGGCCAGCGCGCGTACGGTGCGCTGCAGGGCCACGGGGTCGGCACCGCTGACGCAGAGCACGACATCGGCCGCCGCCAACAGGGCCAGAGTCGCTCCGTTGCGTCGCGGGGCCGCGGTGTCGTAGGACAGCTCCTCGTCCTGCTCGATGCAGAAACCGCAGTCCAGCACCACCATCTCGGCCAGCGCACGTGAGCGCTCCAGCACCGAGGTGAGGCTGCTCGGGCGCAGCTCTGGCCAGCGGTCGGCCCGGGACAGACCGGTCAACACCCGCAGGTTCGGGGTCACCGCCCAGGCGATCCGGGCCAACGCAGCGGCATCTAGGGTCCCGGCACTGGCCGAGCGCGTCGCCGCTGCCACTCCCGGCGACTCGTCGAGCAGGCCCAGGTACTGGGCCACGACTCCGCCGTACACGTCCGCGTCGATGAGCATCGTGGAGATGCCGAGCCGGCCGGCTTCGTCTGCCAGGTTGACTGCCACCGTCGTCCGGCCGGGGGCACCGGTCGGACCCCACACCGCGATGATCCGCCCCCTGCCCACCGGCTGCGCCGGCGGCGGACTCGGCGTCCCGAGTCGTGGCCTGGCCGCTCCCGGATCACCCAGGTCGAATCGAACCGAGGCTTCACTCAGGCCATCCGCCGCCGCACGCAGCGCCGCGGCGATCAGGTCGGCTCCGGCATCGGCCGACAGCACCTGACCGACGCCCAGCTCACGAAGTCGGTTCTCGGCGACCTCGTCGCCGGGGTCGAACAGGCCGACCACAGCAATTCCGGCCGCGGACAACCGCGTGACGGCGTCCCGGTCGAGACGGCGCAGCTCCGCTGACAATAGTGCCGCCCGAGCCGTACCGGCCGCCGCCGCAGCGAGAAGCTCGGCGAGGTCGACGCAGCGCCGGACCACGGTGACCCCGTGGTCAGCTCGATCCAGTTCACCGACGAGGTCGGCCTCCCAGGTGGCCCCGGTGACGGCCGTGAGGACAGGCAGGCCCATCAGTCGGTTGGCGTCGCAGGGGTGGAGGTGGATGGTGCCCGACTCTCGGTCGGCCGATCGTCGTCCTCAGTCGGCCTCGACGCCGAGGCCCGTACGGCCAGAGCGAGTTCCTTGCCGGCGATCGCGGCGAACACACCTGGTGCCTGCCTGGCCTCCACCGAGATGACCACCTGGATCGTCGAGCTGCCGACCGACAGCGCCCCGTCGGTTCGTCCTGTGATGAGCTGCACGACGGCAGCCTCGACGACCAAAGTGACGACCTCGGATACTGCTGGTTCCTGGGTCTGGTCAGTTGGGTCCGGGATGCTCGGGTCATTTGGCGCGGTGATGTTCGGGTTGGGATCGAGAGCGTAGACGTCGATGAGCTGCCCACGCTGCAAACTCGGGGGTACATATCCCGCCGCGATCGGCAGGGCGATGTCCACGAGAGTCGACGTCTCGGCAAGGATCGAGCGGGGCAAAAGTTCGCCGGAGCCAACTGGACTGCGCAGCACGCGCCCGAACGGATCAGCCGAGCTCAGCAGATAGGCATCGCCGGCGTCGGCCAGCTGAACCGAGACGGCGCGGAGATCTCCGTCAGCCAAGACGGTCCCCGCGGCCAGGTCTTGCTCCGCGGCCCAGACCAGGTCGGAGGTGTCGGCTGCGGTGACGACCCGGGCGCCGACGATGACACTGACCAGGACGAGCAGTACGCCGGCAATCAACCGAAAGTTCAGCCATCTGGGTGCATGCAGGCGGCGAGGGGCCGGCGAGACCATCGACGAACCCGCCGTCGTCGCACCCTCGGGCGCCGCAGGACCCGAGCTACCCACCACTTCGTCCCCCTGACAACTCGCCGTCACCGCGCCTCCGCGGTGTGTGACGAGGCGATGATCCACTATTGCAATGACGCCTGCGTAGTCCCGTCCACAGCGCATCGGCGCGACAAGGCTCGGGTTTGCCACACTGAGAGGGCACCACCCCGTTCTGACCCAGTCGACGCGCGCTCCCGGAGCTTGCGCCCGGCCGTTTGGAGAGGACTACCGGCCATGCCGCCGCAGCGTTTCCTGACCCTCGATGACGTCGCCGAGATTCTCAACATCTCCTGGTCCCAGGCCTATGCCCTGGTTCGCAGCAAGGAACTCTCGGCCATCCAGATCGGCGGCCGCAATCAGTGGCGGGTCGAGATCACACAACTGGACGCCTACATCGAAAGCAAATACGCCGAAGCGGCGGTGGTCCTGGACGCGGAACACGGCGCTGGATCTGCCGGCGAGCTTGCAGCACCGGCCGAGCACTCATCGGCAGCCGAGCGCGGCTGATCCGCAATCGGCCAACCTTCCTATGCAACCGCCCTCTGATCGGGTAGACCACTGCACATGATCATCGTGCTAGCGCAAGCCTCTGCCCGCCCCGAGCACCGAGACGCACTCGCCGAGGCGCTGACCAGGGCCTCGGTCACTTCGCGCAACGATCCAGGTTGCCTGGCCTACTCCTTTCACTCCGATGTGGAAGACGCCAACGCATTCACCTCGATCGAGCGCTGGGAGAACCGGGAGGACCTCGACGCGCACCTGGCCACTCCACACGTCGCCGAACTCATCGGCGGGTTGCAGGGCAAAGTGACCGGGCCGCCGGTGATCACCGTCTACGAGGTGTCGTCCTCGAGCGTCGTCGGCTGAGTAGGCCGCGGTCGGCCGCATCCAATTGTCCACCGTGGAGATTCGACAGTTGCCTTCACGCCAGGACCGAACGTATGGCTGCAATGGCCGACAACGAGACGACCCGTACGGACCGAACCTCCCCCGGCCGGCGATACTCGCCGGATAGGTGCTCGGCCAGCTCGGCGAAATCCGAACCCACCCTGTCGAAAGTCCCGGTGATGACCTCACCTGAGGCCAGCAGCACCTGCAGCGCAGTGCGATCACGGGCCAGACCCCGAACGGCATAACGCAGGTCCAGCCGACGGGTGACCACCGACTCCGAGGCAGCCGTACTCAGCTGTCCGACGCCCTGCACGGCTCCGACCGTCGCCAGGTTCACCAGGATCTCCCGCCCCAAGCCCTCGTCGAGGAGCAACCATCCTGCGCCGACATCTCGAAGCTGGCCGGCCAGCTCGCCAACTCCCGCGCAGGTGACGCGGACGGGATGTCCGATGGCTGCCCGGAGCCTGTCCGCCATGCTGAGTTGGCCGATCTCGTGACGAGTACGAGAAGCGACCTCGCTGGCCAGATCCGCGGCACCCTCGGCCTGCAGCTGAGCTTCCAGGTCCGCGAAGAGCCGAGTCCAGCGCATCAGTCTTCCTCGTCAACGGCGTTGTTGCCGATGGCTGCCGCCAACGGCCGGACAGTCCTCACCGTACCGAGGCAGTCATGTCGTCGCATCTATTCACTTTAACGTGCATTTACTTGTTTTTACTTGCGTTAGATGCTATTCATGCTCACATGAGCGGTGTCACCGTCCAAAGCTGGCGAGAAACACAAGGGGTCGCCGCGATCCTTGGCCTGGTGCTTGCGGGCGTGATCCTGCGGACGACCGGAGCCACCCGGGCGCAGATCTCAGCAGCCGCTGCCGATCCGCAGGCGTACGTGACGGCTGCCGGTGCGGACGAATTCGTCCTCGTACTGGCCACGGCCATCGCCTGGCTGGTACTGGGCTGGGTCATCCTCGGTGCGGTGCTGGTGCTCGGCAGCGCCGCACCGGGTTGGATCGGGTGGATTTTCACCAGACTCGCCCGGCTGCTCCTACCGGCCACTCTGCGCCGCTTCGTCTCGCTTGCCCTCGGGATCACCCTGCTGGGTGCAACGTCGGTGGCCAGCGCTGCTCCGCCAGCCACCATGGCTGCGATTTCGGTGAGCCTGGATTGGCCAGGAGTTGCGGGGCCCTTCACGGGAGCCGTTCCCGACTGGCCGCCAATCCCGACGGAGTCGACTGGCCCACCGGGGAACCCAGAGCCGAACCCGCCTCTTTCGAACAGTCCCGGAGCCTCCACTGCGGCCAGTTACGTCGTCCAGCTCGGTGACTGCCTGTGGGACATCGCCGAACGGGCCCTGGCCCAAGCCAATCAGCCGATCGACGTGACATCGGTTGCCTCCGCGGTTACCGCCTGGTGGCAGGCCAACAGCGACCACGTCGAGGACCCGGACTTCATTTACCCCGGCCAGGTACTCCAGGCGCCAGCGCCGTGATCAGTCGCCATCTACCCCTTCTAGGTACTCAACGCCCCCATCCCGCCGTGATCCGGCCGCCATCGTCCTGAGGAGGACTCGTGTCCGCTCCTGTCATCGCTCTGCTCACCGACGATCCAGCTGCTCGCCTCGCTATCGGTTCTGCGCCAACTGCCACAGATGTGGGTGCCCGCTTGCGGCTGCGACCGATTCCGGCACACGAGCCGCCGCTCGAGGATCGTCGAGGGGCGCTTCGGCTGGTTCCGGCCGCACCACCACAGTTGACGCTACCGCTGCGGATCCTGCCATCGGCGCCAGATCAGGACCCGCTGTTCGGTCCTCAAATCACTGACCGGCAGGAACTGCCCGAGCCCGGACCATGGGCGCAGCGACTGCTTCAAGGGGTGCTGGAGTCGCTAGCCGGTCGGCGCAGCCCGGCCCAGTTGCAGTACTGGACGAGTTGGGGTGTCTACCGCGACATCGTGCAGGTCGCGCAACGCGGCGGTCGAAGCCGACCAGGAGCGCTGCGCGGGGAGGGCGTCACCATCTCCAGGGTGCGGGTCTGTGAGCCAGCCGATGGAGTGGCCGAGGTGTGCGCCGTGGCCCGCCGGGACGGCCGCTGGCACGCGGTTGCAGCGCGCTTGGAGGGCATCGACGGACGTTGGCGATGCGTGTCACTCACCGTCGGCTGATCGACGTGCGGGCGCGCCATGGCAGTGTTTGAATTTCTTTCCGGAGCCGCACTCGCACAACGAGTTTCGTGACTGCGTGGTAGTACCGCTGACAGTCGCAGTCTTGCCCGCCGCCCGGGTGCCGGGCGTCTGCCGGGCCGTTCGACCGCTGCCGCCGTCCAGACTCGGAGCACTGTAGATCAGCGGCACCGACTGCGGCTCGGCCAGTCCCTTGACGGCTAACGCGGGCACCTTGGACTGTGCCGATTTCGTGGCCGACGAAGGAGTGGCCGCGCTGGTGGCGACCGGTGCAGGAGCGGTCCGGACTCCAGCCTTGCGACGCTGCGCGCGGTTGGCGTTCTTGGCCACCTGCGGGGCC
>JACCUF010000242.1 GCA_013811975.1 Geodermatophilaceae bacterium
GAGAACAACGCGCGGTACGGCAAGCCTGCGGCTGCCAGGGCCGGGGCGGCGCCACGTTCGACGATCACGGCGACGGCGACCACCTCGGCACCGGCTTCCCGCAGCGCCGACACCGCAGCCAGCGGGCTTGCACCGGTGGTCGAGGTGTCCTCTACCACGAGCACCCGGCGGCCGGAGACCTCGGGTCCCTCGATTCGCCGTTGCATGCCATGTTCCTTGGTCTGCTTTCGGACGACGCACGCATCCAGTGCCCGACCCTGTGCCGCGGCGGCGTGCAACATCGCTGCTGCGACGGGGTCTGCGCCGAGGGTCAGGCCCCCGACGACGTCGTAGTCCAGGTCGTCGGTCAGTTCGAGCATCAGTCCGCCCACCAACGGGGCAGCCTCGTGGTGCAGGGTAATCCGGCGCAGGTCGACGTACCAATCGGCCTGCAGCCCGCTGGACAGTGTCACCCGACCGTGCACAACGGCCAATTCGGCGATCAATGCGCCCAGCCGGTCGCGGTCGACGTTCACAGGAGCCGAGCTTAGGTGTCAGTGCCCGCGGCTAGCCTGCACACCATGCCTGATCTCCCCCGCTCGCCGATCACTGCCAGCCTCTATCTGGATCACCTCGACCGCGAGTCGCGTCGTTTTCTTGAGGTGCTCGCCAGTGTCGACCCGGCCGTACCCGTGCCGACCTGCCCGGACTGGTCGGCCGCTGATCTGCTGTGGCATCTCGCCGAGGTGCAGTGGTTCTGGGGCTCGATCGCCGAAGGGCGGATCACCGACAAGGACGACGTCGAGGCGGCCGACGGCGAAAAGCCCGCTCGGCCCGATGACTATCAGGAGCTGCTCGCGTTGTTCGGGACGGCTCGCAAGCGATTGGCCGCCGCCGTGGCCGACGGCGCCGATGACACTCCGATGTGGTCGTGGGCCGCAGAGCAGACGCTGCGATTCACCCGGCGGCGCCAGGCACATGAGGCGCTCATTCACCGCGTCGATGCAGAGCTGACCGCAGGCATCCCCGTGGACCCCCTCGACCCACGTCTGGCGGCCGACGGCATCGACGAGGTGCTGACCGTCATGTGGGGTGACGTGCCCGATTGGGCGGGGTTCTCGACTACCGGGAAGGTGCTGGCTCTCGAGACCACAGACACCGGCGACGCCTGGATGGTCGAGCTCGGACGGATGGTCGGCACCTCGCCGCGCAGCGGACGCAGCTACGACGAGCCGACGACGACACCAGTGGAGGCTGGGTCGCGTACGGCTGACGCCCTGGTCCGGGGTAGTGCTGCTGACCTGGATCTGTGGCTCTGGAACCGCGGGAACCTGGGAATCGAGCGCTCGGGTGATCAAGCCGCCCTGGACGGTCTGGCCACGCTCATCGCCGGCGGCATGCAGTAACTGGCGCCGTACGCAAGCCGTAGTACGCAGACAACAGCGCGGGCGCCCCGGAGACCGGGACGCCCGCGCCGTGCTTTGCGATGTAGTACTTACGGCATCATCACGGTGTCGATGATGTAAACGGTGGCGTTGGCGGTCTGCACGTTGCCGCAGACCACGGTGCCTTGCGCGGTGCCGCCGACGTTCGTGGTGAAGTTCTCGCCACTACCTTCGATGGTGATCTCCGCACCGTTGACGGTCGGGAAGGTGCCCGCCAGCTCGTCAGGAGCAAGGCGCATCGGGATGACGTGGAAGGCCAGGATGGCCGCCAGCTGATCCTTGTTCTCGGGGAGGAGAAGCATTTCCAGAGCGGCTGGGTCGACGGCCGCGAACGCGTCGTTGGACGGCGCGAAGACAGTCAGGTTGTCGGTGGTGTTCAGGGTGTCACCCAGCTCAGCGGCAGTGACTGCAGCCACTAGCGTGGACAGAACGGGGTTGTTGCTGGCAGCAGTGGCTACCGGGTCGTCGGCCATGCCGGCGCTGGAGCCTTCGCCGTCAGCGGGGATGGCGCTGCAGGCTGCGCCGAACGGCTCCTCGACGGCCGGGGCTTCCTCGGTGGTCTCTTCTGCTTCAGTGGTGGCTTCTTCTTCGGTGGCTTCCTCGGTGGTGGCTTCATCGCCACCGGCTGCGTCGTCAGCAGGCTCGTCGGAGCCGCCACAGGCGCTCAGGGCCAATGTCAGACCCATCACTGATGCCAGCAATACACTGCGAGTTGTTCGCTTCTTCACTTTGGTGCTCCCTTCGCCAGTTCATGTCCGGCGGGTCGGTGGGGTGTTCCTTCACAAAGCGTTCGGGCCGGTCGGCCAAGCGGTTCATTACGATGGGGTCACAGTTGGCCGTATTCCGCCGAATGCCCGAAACATCAAGCAGTGCAACGTAAAACTCGAACAGCGGATTGTCAGACGTCGTCGCTGATGGTCGCGATGATGTTGTGCCAGCCAGTGGCACCATTCGGGAAGGGCGGCACCCGCTCCTCGGTCTGCAGCTCACCGTTCTGATCAGTGGCCCGTACGACGATCTTGTGCGGACCAGCGGCGAAGTCCACCGGATAGGTCCACTGCCGCCACAGGTTCTTGTTGACCTCGGGCGAGAGTTCGGCCTCTGCCCAGTCCGCGTCATCGATCTTGACCTCGACCTTGGCGATGCCGCGGCCCTGCGCCCAGGCGATACCGGCGACCATCCGCGGACCGGACTTGACCGGGCGCAGGCCCTCCGGGGTGTCGATGCGGGAGAACACCTTGATCGGAGCTTCCCGATCCCAGTCCCGCTCGACCCAGTAGGCATCGAAGGCATCGAAGGTCGTGACCTCGATCTCGAGGATCCACTTGCAGGCGCTGATATACCCGTACTGCCCGGGAATGAGCATCCGGGCCGGGAAGCCGTGGTCGACCAGGAGCGGCTCGCCGTTCATTCCGATCGCGATCATCGCGTCCTCGGTGTCCATCGCGATGTCGGTGGCTGTGCCGATCGTCATCCCGTCCACCGAACGGGACACAAGTTGGTCGGAGCCGCTGTTGACCCCCGCCTCGTCGAGCAGAGTCTTCAGCGGTACGCCGATCCAGCGGGCGGTGCTGGCCAGCGTGTCGCCAACCTGGTTCGACACGCAGGACAGCGTGATGTCGCGCTCGATCAGGTCGTCCCGGTTCATCAGGTCCTCGAAGGTGAATTCGAGCTCCTGATCCACCATGCCGAAGATCCGTAGCGACCACTCCGATGGCGAGACCTGCGGAACGGTGATCGCAGTGTCCACGCGGTAGAAATCGTTGTTGTCAGTGAACAACGGGGTCAACCCCTCGACCGACTCCGCCAGATCCGCACCTGCCGGAAGGGCAGGAGCCGGGCTGGACGGGCTGGGTAGCGTGATGTCTGCGCGTGCTCCAGAGACGGCGAAGCGGCGCTGCAACAGGCTTCCCGCCCCGCCGGCCACGACCGCTGCGCCCGCGGCCAGACCGCCGGCTACGAAAAATCCGCGGCGGTTCAGCGAGTTGGTGCTCCGATCAACGCCCGCAAGCCGGTCGCGGAGCTTGGCTATGAGCCTCTCGTCCGCGTGCTGGCGCTCGGCATCGCCGGTTGAGTCGGTCGCTCTGTCCACAGCCGCTTTCCGGGCCCTGCCCGACGCGATCGGCTTGTCTGTCGCAGCTACGTCCGAGGCAGAGGTCACGACAGCGTTCGATTCATCGGATGTGGTGGCCGTCGCGCTACGCCGACCCAGAGCGGTGATCATGTAGGCCAGTGCAACGGCGCCGGTCAGCGCGCCCAGGATCGAGGGCAGCGTGTCCAGCACCGTTCCGGTCGGGCGGGTGATCGCCGCTGCCGCCCCGAGGATGCCGAACAGCAACACGCCTGCTGCGGCTACCTTCAACCGAGTCCAGGCAAGAAGTCCGAGCACCATGGCGAAGACCGCCAGGAGCACGAGGGTCCCCACGACCAGGGCGATCTTGTCGCTCTCCCCGAAGGTGGTGATCGCGAAATCCTTGAGCGGCCGTGGAGTCGCGTCGATGACGGCGCCGCCGATCGCGATCACCGGTGAACTGTTCGGTCCAACCAGCCCCGCGAGCAGTTCACCGATTCCCAGGGCGACAGCGGCCGAGATGAGCCCGGCCAGAGCGCACAGCCCTCGCCGTACCCAAGGCTTGGCTTCGGTTCGGGCGCTCTGA
>JACCUF010000243.1 GCA_013811975.1 Geodermatophilaceae bacterium
AACACCTCCGTCGAGCGGCAACGCCGGTCCGCTGCCGGTGGCTTCGGAGCAGACCGTGACGGTTCCCGACATTCTCGGCACTCCGGTTCTCCTCGCGGTCCTGCTGCTCAGCGTCGTCGCGGCTGGCCTGGTACGTACGACCGTGCTGGCCCGTCGGACCAAGCAGGTCGGCGCGCACAGCGCCGACTGACCCCACCAAGTACGCCCGAGTCGGCCGTTGTCCTGGCGGAGGAGTAATCTGGGTAACGGTCCGCCGCCTTGCACTTCAAGACCACGCGGCCGCGACCGATCATCTGTTCAGACCCTCCTGCTGCGGAACGTCCGTGGCCGTCTTAGTCCAGAGGAGGTGGGTACTGACGTGCGTCACTACGAAATCATGGTCATCCTCGACCCAGAACTCGAAGAACGGACCATCAACCCGTCGTTGGAGCAGTTCCTGACGGTGGTGACCAAGGACGGCGGAACCGTCGACAAGATCGACATCTGGGGCCGCCGCCGGATGGCCTTCGAGATCAACAAGCAGATCGAGGGCATCTACGCCATCGTCAACCTGCAGGCCAACCCCTCTGCGGTCACGGAACTGGACCGTCAGCTCAACCTCAACGAGTCGGTGCTCCGGACCAAGGTGCTCCGCCCGAGCATCCGCTAGGGGGCGACACGTCATGGCAGGCGACACCATCATCACCGTGGTCGGCAACCTCACCGCGGACCCCGAGCTGCGCTTCACCCCGAGCGGAGCAGCGGTGGCCAACTTCACCGTCGCTTCCACGCCGCGGACCTTCGACCGGCAGACCCAGGAGTGGAAGGACGGCGACGCGCTGTTCCTGCGCTGCAACGTCTGGCGCCAGGCCGCCGAGAACGTGGCCGAGTCGTTGACCCGTGGTGCCCGCGTCGTGGTCTCCGGCCGGCTCAAGCAGCGCTCGTACGAGACCAAAGAGGGCGAGAAGCGCACCGTCGTCGAGCTCGAGGTCGACGAGGTCGGCCCATCACTGCGCTACGCGACGGCCAAGGTCACCAAGGCCTCCCGGGGAAGCGGCGGCGCCGGTGGCGGCAGTGGCGGGGGATTCGGCGGCTCCGGCTCCAGCGGCGGATCCGACGACCCGTGGTCCACACCGGCCGCGCCAAGCAGTGACGAACCCCCCTTCTAGTCCGTTCCCCCTCACCGTTTCGTTTCGTTCGTACGGCGGCATCCACCGTACGAGCCGATTGTCAGGAGTCAGCTCTCATGGCCAAGCCACCACCGCGTAAGCCGCGCAAGAAGATCTGCGCGTTCTGCAAGGACAAAGTCACCTATGTCGACTACAAGGACACCAATCTGTTGCGCAAGTACATCTCCGACCGGGGCAAGATCCGCGCCCGTCGGGTGAGCGGCAACTGCTCCCAGCATCAGCGCGACGTCGCCGTCGCGGTCAAGAACAGTCGCGAGATGGCGCTGTTGCCCTACACCTCGACTGCTCGCTAGGGGTTTCGGAGATGACCATGCGGTTGATCCTCACCCAGGAGGTGGGCGGTCTCGGTAGTCCCGGGGACGTCGTCGAGGTCAAGGACGGGTACGGCCGGAACTACCTGGTGCCACGGGGTTTCGCGATGAAGGCGACCAAGGGCGCCGAGAAGCAGATCGAGACCCTGCAGCGGACCCGAGCTGCCCGTGAGGTACGCAGCCTCGAGGAGGCCAGGAGCCTGGCCGGCCAACTCGGCGCGCTGTCGGTCACGCTGAAGGCCCGAGCCGGAGACAGCGGGCGGCTGTTCGGCTCGGTCACCACGACCGACATCGTCGAGGCTGTGCAGGCAGCGGGCGGTCCCGAACTCGATCGTCGCCGGGTCGAGCTCCATGGTTCGATCAAGTCCACCGGCAAGCACATGGTGACCGTCCGGATCCATCCGGAGGTCGCCGCCGAGGTGTCTCTGGACGTCATCGCCGGCTGATCCGCGGACCGCCGGCTACCGCACCGCCGCTGCGGTGCTTTCCCGGCACGCTCTGCCCACGTCAGCCGGCTGAGACTCTGCGCCGCTGGGTCAGGTGACAGCCAATGCGGCGCCGATCTCGACGCGACGGCTCCGCCAAGTCTGCCGGCTCGGGTCACTTGGGAGTAGCCGGCTGGCTCGGACGTGCCACGTCTGACCAGAAGCGCTATAGCCGCCGGCCGGATCGGGTTGGATCTTCGAGCATCCACCAGTGCCCGAGTCCGGGCAGTACTTCGACGATTGCGCCGGCACGTGCGGCCGCGCGGCGGCGTAGGGCGTCGGTACCCAAACCCTGGTCAGCCGTCGCCAGGATCGCGAGTCCGGGACGTCGCGCGGCGCTGGGGAGGGCTCGGCCGAGCTCGGCCAGCTTCGGCTCCCGCGCGCTTCGGTACAGCTCCAACATGCAACGTCCCGACACCTCGCCGCATTCGGGTGCCAGCGCGCCGGCGATGTCATCGGGGACCCCGATCGAGGTCAGGTAGAGCGCTCGGCGTTCGACGGCTGGATCGGTCAGGGCGGCTGCGGCGCATTCACCGCTGCCTGGCGCCTGCCAGGTCCGTGCCAGCCCGTGCCAGACGTAGTCCGGCTCGAAGAGTCCCAGGCTGTCCACACACCAACTGCGAATCAGGTCCGGTCGGGTCATGACGACGTTCATCGCATGGGCACCACCCCAGTCGTGGCCAACCAGGTCCACAGCCGTACCCAGCGACTCGAGTTCTTCGGTCAGCCAGAGCTGGTACGCCTCGGGCGTTGCCCTCCACCCGCGCGGTGGAGGTGCACCGAAGCCGGGCGGTGAGAGTCGTACG
>JACCUF010000139.1 GCA_013811975.1 Geodermatophilaceae bacterium
GGGGAGATCCAGCGCACGCCAAGTACTTCGATGATCACTGCGGCACTGAGGCCGAGCCCGAGGTAGATCAGGCTGGCCGAGAAGGCCCGCTCGCCCTGGTGTGACAGCGCGCCGATGGCCGCGAACAGGGCGACACCGGCGAAAACGAGGGCGATGGCGTACGGGTCGGCGAAGGAAAACCCCCGGTCGGCGCCGAGCACATCCACCACCGCAGGGTACGGGTGGGAGCACGGCGGACAGCATGTGCACCGGCCAGCGCCCGCGCAGTGGTCAGCCGAGGCCGAGGCCGAGGACGTCTCGGAACAGGGCGTAGCCGACGAAGGCGATGATGTCGAGCAGCGCGTGCGCCACGATCAGCGGCGCCACTCGGCCGGTCCGGTGGAACCAGTAGCCGAAGATCAGCCCCATCACGAAGTTGCCGAGGCCGGGTCCGATGCCCTGATAGAGGTGATACGACCCGCGCAGCGCTGCACTGCTCACGATCATCGCCGGGGTGGACCACCCCAGGTCACGCAGCCGGGTCATCAGGTAACCGACCATCACGACCTCTTCGAGCAGGGCATTCTGTACGGCGGCCAGGACCAGCACCGGGATGGTCCACCAGTACGCGTCCAGAGCAGTGGGTACGACATTGACAGTGATCCCGAGCGTGCGGCCGAGAAAATACAGCCAGATGCCCGGAAGACCGATCAACGTGGCCAATCCCGCGCCGATTCCGAGGTCCCGCCACGGGGACTTGCCGTCGACGCCAATGGTGGTCAGCGCGTTGCGGCCCGAGAGGGTCAGGAAGAACAACGCGAGAGCGACCGGGACCAGGGCGAAGCCGATCCCGAGGAGTTGATAGGTCAGGTCGAGGTAGGGTCGCGGGCTCTGCGGCGAGATGAGGGTCGAGGTCTGGTCGCGGATCGGGCCGCGGGTGAACTTGTCGATCAGGTTGACGACCGAGTACACCGCCGACTGCCCGAGGGAGAGCCCGAGCACCAGCCAGATCTCGACCGCGACCCTGCGGCTCTGCCCCACCCCAATACTCATGCCGCCATGGTCCCTGCCTTGCTGGCGTTGCTCCTGCTTTGGGGGTACTGCAACGGGCGCATAGCACGTAGAACGCCCCCAATGGTGCCTCGTCGGCGTTGGCACACGACAATCGCATGACGTCGCATGTAATTCGCATGTAGCCTCAGCAGATGACCAAGATGCTGCAGGTGCGCCGCGTCCCCGACGACGTACACACCGAATTGAAGCGGCGTGCCCGAGCGGCCGGACTCTCCCTGTCGGATTTCGCGCTGCGCGAGCTGGAACGAGCGGTGACGCGACCGAGCATCGAGGAGGTGCTCAGCCGTGGAGCGCGACGACGGATCCCCCTGGGCTTTGCCGAGGCGCGGGCCACGATCGAGACAGACCGCTCCGGGCGGTGATCGTTCCCGACGCTTCGGTTGTGGTGAATGCGCTTCTCGATTCCGGACGGGATGGGGCGCTGGCGCGTGAGGTGATGATGGAAAGCGCCGAGCGGCACGCGCCGCATCTGCTTGACGTCGAGGTCACCTCGGTACTGCGCCGATGGGTGAACGCCGGGCGGCTCACTCCAGACGTTGCGACCTCGACGATTGCTGATCTCCGCGACCTCGACGTGATCCGGCACGACCACGCCCTGCTGTTGGAGCAGGCGATCACGCTGCGCAATACCGTCAGTGCGTACGACGCGATGTACGTAGCGCTGGCTGACCTGATCGGAGCCGACCTCGTGACCGCCGACGGACCGCTGTCCCGAGGGGCTGCAGCGCACTGCCGGATCCGTTTCCTCGGCGCTCCAACCAGTTGAGTTGGCAGATCGCCCCTTGCGGCGGCGCTGGGTGGATGGTGCACTCGCGGCCCGACCGGGCCACCTGCGTTCACGCTCAAAGGATGTTGAGCGTGCTCTCCGTACCGGGTGGTTGCCCGTCGAGCAGGCCGAGCAACGTCTGAGCCGGCACCCGTAGCGGCTCGGTGGTCCGGGTCAGTAGCAGGTCGGTGTCCAGCTGACCGCCCACAACCGTCGGGCCGAACGGACTCCAGAACGCCCCATCCGCAGTGACCGTCAACTCAGCGGGCAGGTCCAGCTCGGTGACGTCCACGCCCATCTCGGAGTCGGCGGCGCGGCCGCGGTTGATGATCGGCCGCACAACGTGGTCCTCGTCCGGGACGCCGAGATCACGATGTAGGGCACACAGCCGGGCCATCGCCTCCGGTTCCGGCTCCCCGCC
>JACCUF010000152.1 GCA_013811975.1 Geodermatophilaceae bacterium
GAGTCGCGTCCTGCGGCTGTGGACAGCGGGATGTCGTCGGCGGCAGTGAATCGCACCTCGACCGGGAAGGACACCTTCAGGTCGTGCTGCTCGATGACCCGACCTATGCCGCGAATTGCGGCTCGTACGGCGTCGACCGGTACGCCGTACTCCATCTCGACGAATCGAACTCGTCGACGGGAGACGAAGACCTTGTGTGAAGCGTCGGCGTACTTACGTCGACCCAGCGAACGGGCGGTAGCCGCGTTGATCGCAGGGATGAGGGTCGGGCGCAGTCGGCCGAGACGGCAGGTCAACCCGAATACGCCGTTGCTGAACACCTCGTCCTCGATGAAGGCCCGGCGCCGACCAAGTGGCGCAATGGCCGCGTCGGAAGGCAGTCGGTTGTTGCGTTTGGTCAGCGTCGCCGTCGTATGCGGGAACCAGAAGAACTCGAAATGGTCGTTGTCGGCAACCAGCTCTTCGAGATCGGCCAGCACCGCATGAAGTGACATCGGCCGTTCCCTGGCCTGCAGGGCGAAGGCCGGCTCGGCCTGCAGGGTGACGCTAGTGAGAATGCCAAGAGCGCCCAGCCCGACCCGGGCCGCGTCGAACAGTTCGGGCCGTTCCTGTGGGCTGCAACTCACCACCGACCCGTCGGCCAGGACCAGTTGCAGCGCTCGCACCTGCGTGGCCAGGCCACCCAGGTACCGACCGGTGCCATGCGTTCCGGTCGAGATGGCACCGGCGAGCGTCTGCCGATCGATGTCACCGAGGTTGCTCAGCGCCAGCCCACGCTCGGCTAGTTTTGTGTTGAGCCGGTGCAGCGGCATGCCGGCTTCGACGGTGACCAGACCCGTGGATCGGTCGGCGGAAACCAGATCGGCGAGCCGGTCGAGTCGGACCTGGATACCGTCGGTCAGCCCGATCGCGGTGAACGAGTGGCCTGAGCCGATCGCCTTGACCCGCCGGCCGTCGCGTCCGGCCGATGTGACCAAGCCGACAATCTCGTCAATGTCTCGCGGTGCGACGACCTCAGCCGGTCGGGCGATTTGATTGCCGGCCCAGTTGTGCCAGGTGGTGCCCGACGTCACTGCGCGGTGTCAGGAGTTCGGTCGTCATTCGCGCGGGCATCCTCCGCGCTGGTGGCACCTGCCGCGCTGGTGCCGCTGGATGCATTGGCGGCCAGCGTCGTCGCTCCGGCCTCACCGTTGCTCAGCCGTCTGTGCAAGCCGACGACATACCAGAGACCGGCCACCGCCAGCACACCCAGCGCGACGTAGGTGGCATTGCGGAACTCCGAGGGCAGGATCAGGGCCGCGAGAACGGCCACCAGCCAGACCAGGGCCGCGCCGAATACCGGAGTGGCCCAGCGGCCGAGACTGAAGGCTCCGGGCAGGGCGGCCATCTGGCGCCGTCGCAATCCGTAAGCGATCACGGTGAGCAAGTAGACGAGGTACGGGAGCAGGGTGGCAGCCCCGACGAGGGTGCCGAAGGCGTTGCCGTTTGCGTACCCGTAGAACATCAATGCCAGGCAGATCGCCAGGGCGACGAGCAGGGCGATGACCGGAGTCTTGGTGCTGGGGTTGACCCGACGCAACGCCGTCGAGCCCGGCAACAGGTTGTCCCGCGCCATCGCGAAGATCAACCGGGCGCTCGCGGCCGCGGCCACCACGGTGAGGGCAAACATCGAGAACACCACGACGAGCAGCAGCACCTTGGTCAGGGTTTCCCCGAGCCAGTAGAAGATGATGTCCGCAAGCGGAACAGGTGAGGCAGACACCGAGGCCAGGTCTGGAATGGCCAGGGTGAAGCCGATCAGAGTGAGCATGCCGAGCACGCTGGAGATGACGACGGACAGGACGATCGCCCGCGGAATCGTCCGTCGGGCGTTGACCGTTTCCTCCCCCATGTCGGCAGCGGCCTCGAAGCCGACCAGCGTGTAGACCCCGATCAACGCCGCGAGCACGATCGCGTACCAGAGGGGCTGACCCGGCAAGGTTTCGGTCTGGCCCAAAAAGCCCAGTCCGTGCCCGTCGGGGCTGCCCTTGGCCACCCACAGAAAGAAGACCGCCGCGGCCAGCCCGACGGTGCCGACGATCTCGGTGATGACGGCGACGTTGTTGACCCGGGTGGCGAGCTGGATGCTGATCAGGTTGATCCCGAAGGCCGCGACGATGAGCACGACGGCAATGAAGAGCAGCAGACGTGGGTTCTCGACGTTCCAGCCGAAGACCGTCGCGAGCAGCGGTGAGGCTGCGAGCAAGAGGATGCCGGAGATGCCGACGGCGGAGTACATGATGCCGAGACTGCCGACCACGTAGCCATACCGCGGGCCGACCAGGCGCGCTGCCCACTGGTAATTGGCGCCGGCTAGCGGGATCCGGGTGGCCAGTTCGGCGAAGATCAGGGCTACCAGCGTCTGGCCAACCGCGGCGACCGGCCACAGCCAGATGCTGGCCGGACCGAGGTGGGTGATCGCGAATCCGAAGTTGAGGAATATGCCCGTGGTGATCGAGATGATCGAGAAAGCGACCGAGAAGACGGCGAACAGGCGTAGTACCCGCTTCAGCTCTTGTCGATAGCCGAACTCGTTGACCGCACCGTCATCGGTCCCTGGGGCAAGCTGGTCTGCTGACATCCTGGCCTCCGGATGCGACAGGTCCTGGCCGGTGCCAGGACTGCGCGGGTCTTAGCGGCACAGCATGGGGCGTCGACCCGACGTGGTCAAGCGTCTTGGACAACTGACTCAGTCAGGGCGTACGTATCCTGCGACTGACGGCTGTTGCATCTAGGAGGTCAGATGGCACGGGTCGCAGCCCAGGATCGGCGCCAGCAGTTGATCGACGCCGCAATACGAGTTGCCGAGCGCGACGGCATCGCAGCCACCACGACCCGCCGGATCGCCACCGAGGCCGGCGCGAGTCTGGCCACCGTGCACTACTGCTTCCGCTCCAAACAGCAGCTCTTCGAAGAAGTCCTCAGGGCGATCATCACCGAACTGAGCGAGGCCGCCCAGGGAGACATTCGACCTGGCCCGGACGCCAGGACGCTCCTGCACGATGGACTTCGGGCCCTCTGGGAGATCGTCGAGAAGGAGCCGGGCAAGCAGCAGCTGACCTACGAACTGACTCACTACGCGCTGCGTCAACCCGGGATGGAGAGCTTCGCGCGGTGGCAGTACGAGACCTCCTACGCCGCCTGCGCCGCTCATCTGGAAGGGATTGCCGCGGCGGCGGGGATCGCGTGGTCGCTTCCGATGCCGGTCCTGGCTCGAATGCTCATGACCGTCATAGACGGGGTGGTGCTCGGCTGGCTCGTCGACCGGGACAGCCCTACTGCCGTCGCCGCCCTCGACTCACTGGCCGACCTCTTTGCGACGCTGGCCGTGCCCCCAGCGTGATCGAACGGTGAGCGACGCAGCGCTGGCCGGCGCATCGTGGCTGGGATCGGTAGACCCTGCCGTCCGCGGCACCGGTAGGGATCTCGACCCCCCCGGTTTTCTCGCTGTTCGGGACATCGTGGTCAGCGGTCGCTGGCGGGCCGGGTCCGCAATGCCGGAGTCCCAGCAACGGCGTCTATCTGGCGGCGGGCGCGGTCCACCGTGACCTAGGCACGGCCGGTCGTGAGCAAGTAGCGTCGAACCACGATGACTGACAACGCTGACCCAAGCCAAGGAGCCGCTACGGCTGGCGCCCGGCCGCTCGACGACGTAGTGCTCACCCATCCCGGCGGGGAACTCAAGTTGCCGGTCGTTCCGGCCTCGGAAGGGGCCTCCGGGATCAATGCCGACAAACTGCTCTCGAGCACCGGCATGGTCACCCTTGACAACGGATTCATGAACACCGCCTCCTGCTCGTCGGCGGTGACCTACATCGATGGTGACGCCGGCATCCTGCGCTACCGTGGATACCCGATCGACCAACTCGCCGCGAAGTCGACCTTCATCGAGGTCTCCTATCTCCTGATCTACGGCGAACTACCCTCCGCTGAGGATCTCGACGCCTTCGATCAGCGGCTGCGGCGGCATACCTTGCTGCATGAGGATCTCAAGCGATTCTTCGAGGGCTTCCCGCGCGATGCCCACCCGATGCCGGTGCTGTCAAGCGCGGTCAGCGCGCTGTCGACCTTTTATCAGGACTCGCTCGACCCCTTCGACGACAGCCATGTCGAGATCTCCACGCTGCGTCTGATGGCCAAACTGCCGACGATTGCGGCTTATGCCTACAAGACCTCCGAGGGGCAGCCGATGCTCTACCCGGACAATTCCCTTGGCCTGGTGGAGAACTTCCTGCGGATGACCTTCGGCTTCCCGGCCGAGCCCTACGACCTCGATCCGGATCTGGTCAAGGCGTTGGACATGCTGTTCATCTTGCATGCCGATCACGAGCAGAACTGCTCGACCTCGACCGTACGACTGGTCGGGTCCAGCCACGCCAATCTCTTCGCCTCGGTGTCAGCGGGGATCAATGCCCTGTTCGGCCCGCTGCATGGAGGGGCCAACCAGTCGGTACTCGAGATGCTCGAGGCCATCGGTGCCGACGGTGGCGACATCAATGGTTTCGTCAGGCGGGTCAAGAACAAGGAACCCGGCGTCAAGATGATGGGATTCGGGCACCGGGTCTACAAGAACTACGACCCACGCGCAGCCATCGTGAAGAAGACCGCCGACGACATCCTCGACCGGCTTGGCAGCGGCAACGAACTATTGGACCTGGCTCGCCAGCTCGAGGAGGTAGCACTGTCTGACGACTACTTCATCGAGCGCAAGCTCTATCCGAACGTCGATTTCTACACTGGTCTGATCTATCGGGCGATGGGATTCCCGACGCGCATGTTCACGGTGCTCTTCGCGATCGGCCGGCTACCCGGGTGGATCGCTCAGTGGCGCGAGATGATCGCCGACCCGGCGACGAAGATCGGCCGCCCACGACAGCTCTACAGCGGTCCTGGGGAGCGCGCCTACAC
>JACCUF010000156.1 GCA_013811975.1 Geodermatophilaceae bacterium
TGGGATTCCATCTTCGGCAGGTAGAAGTACGGTCCCGACCCGCGCTCGAGCTGCGGCTTCGCGCAGTGGAAGAAGTACAGACCGAAGTCGAACAGGCTGCCCGACGACCGCTGTCCATCGACCAGCAGGTGCTTCTCGGGGAGATGCCATCCGCGGGGGCGTACCACGATCGTCGCCGGGTCGTCGCCCAGCGCGTAGCGCTTTCCTTCCGGTGAGGTGAACTCAAGCTTTCCCTCGACGGCCGCGCGCAGGTTGACCTGGCCCTGCACCATGTTCTCCCACAGTGGGGTGTTCGCGTCCTCATGGTCAGCGAGCCATACCTTGGCACCGGAGTTGAGCGCGTTGATCGCCATCTTCGCGTCGGTCGGGCCGGTGATCTCCGCGCGTCGATCCAAGAGGCCGGGGGCAGGATCGGCCACCCGCCACGAGTTGTCTTCGCGGATCGCCCTGGTCTCGGCAAGGAAGTCCAGGGTGCCCCCGTTGGCGAGTTTGTCGTACCGTCCCTTGCGCGCCTCGAGCAGCTCCAGCCGGCGAGGGTTGAACTCGCGGTGAAGTGCCGCCAGGAACTCGAGGGCATCAGCGGTGAGTACCCGGTCGAAGCCCTCCTTCGTGGCCCCCGTGATCTCGACGTCTGCTGGTGCAGCCATCCGGCCTCCCAACTCAACAGATACGTGGAGTCCGATCTGCGACTTACCCTTCTGGACTTCGAAGGCTATGTCCGGTGTCCGGGACGGTCAACAGGTCCTCGAGCGTCGCCGAGGAGGTCAGACGCGCTGTACCTCGCTTTTCGCAGCGCCACAGCGGGTCAGACGCGCTATACCTCGGAGATTGGGCGGGCGGTTGACATCCGCGACCGGCAGGATGGGCGGATGGTCCGCGAGGAGGTCACCGTCGGGGTGGGCGATGCCGCCGCGGGGCTGCACGAGTTCCCAACGACGGACATGACGCTCAACATCGGGCCGCAACACCCGTCCACCCACGGCGTGCTGCGGCTCCGGATAGTCCTCGACGGCGAACGGGTGGTCAGCGCCGAGCCGATCGTCGGCTACATGCACCGCGGCGCGGAGAAGCTGTTCGAGGTGCGCGACTACCGCCAGATCATCGTGCTGGCCAACCGGCACGACTGGCTCTCGGCCTTCTCCAACGAACTCGGCGTCGCGCTGGCCGTCGAACGGATGCTTGGCATGGAGGTCCCGGAACGGGCTACCTGGCTGCGCACCCTGCTGGCCGAACTGAACCGGATCCTGAACCACCTGATGTTCCTGGGCTCCTACCCGTTGGAGATCGGTGCGATCACGCCGGTCTTCTACGCCTTCCGGGAGCGGGAGACGATTCAGGCAGTGATGGAGGAGGCCGCCGGCGGGCGGATGCACTTTATGTTCAACCGGGTCGGGGGGATCAAGGAGGAGGTGCCCGCCGGGTGGACCGGCCGGGTTCGGCAGGCTGTCGCCGACGTCCGGAGCCGGATGCCCGATCTGGACGGGCTGATCCGGGACAACGAGATCTTTCTGGCCCGCACCCGCGGCATCGGTGTGCTCACCCCCGAGCAGGTCGACGCGTTCGGCATCAGCGGACCGGTTGCCAGGGCCAGTGGGGTCGATTTCGACCTGCGCCGCGACGAGCCCTACCTGGCGTACGGGGAACTGCAGGAATCCCTGCGGGTCGTCACCCGCACGGTCGGAGACTGCCACTCCCGATTCGAATGCCTCCTGGATCAGGTCTATGCCTCACTCGACCTCGCCGACGCATGCCTGGACCGGTTGGCGTCGGTGACAGGGCCGGTGAACGTGCGGCTGCCCAAGACGCTCAAGGCGCCGGAAGGTCACACGTACGCCTGGACCGAGAACCCCTTGGGGCTCAACGGTTACTTCATTGTCAGCCGTGGCGAGAAGACGCCGTGGCGGTGCAAGCTGCGCTCGGCCTCGTTCAACAACATCCAGGTGCTCACCGAGTTGCTGCCCGGCACACTGCTCCCGGATCTGGTCGCCATCCTCGGCTCGATGTTCTTCGTCGTGGGGGACATCGACAAGTAGCCACAGGTGTCGTTGTCGTGATCGCTGGCTTGACCTTG
>JACCUF010000216.1 GCA_013811975.1 Geodermatophilaceae bacterium
ACCGGAACCGTCCCTGCCGTCAACCAGATCGAACTGCATCCGAACTTGGCGCAGCGCGAACTCCGGGCCCTGCACGCCGAACACAACATCGCCACCGAGGCGTGGAGCCCCCTGGCCCGCGGAGCTCTGCTCGACGATCAGTCCGTCATCGGGCTCGCCGAGAAGTACGGGAAGACGCCGGCTCAGACCATCCTGCGCTGGCATATTCAATTGGGCAACATCGTGATTCCCAAGTCGGTGACCCCGGAGCGGATCGTCTCCAATATGCAGGTCTTCGACTTCGAGCTCAGCGACGACGACCTCGCCACGATTGAGAAACTCGACACCGGAATCAGGATCGGGCCGCACCCCAACGACATGAACTGACCTTCTGCCTGCAGCCGAGTCGATGATCGGAACTTCAGGGATTTTCAGGCAGGTTGCCGCCGAAAATTCGCAACATTCCGATGATCAACTCCGGATCGTCCGTCGCTGACTCCTCGGCCGGGCTCGGGGGACGTGCCGCCAGACCAGCTTCTGGACCACCAGTGTCAACGTGCCGGCCAGCAGCAGCGCGGCCACGTTGATGCCCAACTGCGTCAGCGATCGCCCGATCTCGCCCCCGTTACCCAACGCGATCGCCAGGGCCAGGTTCCCGGCGGCCGGGACGGTCGTCACCGAGATGAAGACCCCCACCAGGCCCCCGGACTTCGACGACGTCAGGGCCAGGACGCCGGCGATTCCGGCAACGAACGCGACGATGAACGACCACTTGTCGGGTTCGGTGATGAATCCGGTCGCCGGCCGTTGGGCGGTGAGCATGTCGTCGTTGATCCAGCCCAGCCAGCGGCTGATCAATGCGAGCATGGTGGTTACCGCGATCGCCACGGAGAAGCCGATGCCGAACGACGAGGCTGCCCGTCGGGCGATGTGATGCCGGCCGTGTACGGCGGCCACGCACAGCGCCGCGATCGGGCCGAACTCCGGTCCCAGGACCATCGCGCCAATGACAAGCACCGCGGAGTCCAGCACGATCCCGATCGAGGCGATCAGCGAGGCTATGGTCAGGAAGCCGAGAAACGTCCAACTCAACCGCGACTGATCGTCAGCAGTCCGTACGACCTGCTCCCAGATGACCGCATCCTGGCCTTCTCCTGGTGCGTCGAGTTCGGCCTGCTCGGCGGCCGCTGACACCGACGTGTCCACGTTGGTGATCGAGATCGTGCCGTAGGAGTCAACGTCGAGTTGACGCAATGCGTCCACGATCCCGTCAACCGACTCGCGGGCTGCATCGGCGAGCACGACGTCTCCGGCCGGTCGTTCCGAGGCCCCGCGCAGGACCGCAAGGCAGGACAGTCCGGGGGACTCCCTTAGTACACCGAGGACCTCGTCGGTGTGCTCGGCAGGCACCGAGACTTGAAGATGCTGCACCGCCGGCCTAGTCCGTGACCGTCACGGTGAGCGTGGCGAGCTCGGTGGTCTCCCCGCTGGGGTCCAGGCGCATCATCGCCAGCTCATGTGGGCCGGGACGCGCTGGGGCGGCGATGATGAGCGTCGGACTGAGGCACTGCTGCAGCCGTAGCGCCGGGCCGGCCGGGGTCTGCTCGTAGGTCAGGGCACTGCCGCCGTCACCCCGGACCGGCTCTCCGTCGAGGGTGACGATGTAGTCGACCTCGTCCGGGCCGGTCAGTCGGAAGCGCAACGCCGTACCGGAAGAGACTTGGGAGGATTCCACGCCGATCGCGGGGTCCTGGCAGTCCGGTTCCAGTTCGACCTCCTGACCGCCCCCCAGCCCGCCGGTGAACCCCAGGAACAACAGAGTGGCTGCGGCGATCAGCAGCAGCGTCCAAGGTGTGCGGCGGCGGCGGATCGAGGGCCGCTCCCCGGAAGCGGCCACCGTCCGTACGTCGTTGATGTCCTTGGCGAAGTGCAGGCGAGATCGACGGTTGCCCGCCTCCAGTTCTGCGTCGGTGCGGCCCCGACCGGTGCCGAAGAAGCTCACCGCACCACCTTGGTCAACTCGTGGTCATGCTGGGGTTGGGCGGCGTCGCACCGCTGGCCAACGATCGTTGCAGGATCTGCGCGACGTCGAGCACCTCGACATTCTCGGCCTGGCCATCAGACTGCTTGGCGGTCACGGCGTCGGCGAGCATCGTGATGCAGAACGGGCACGCTGTCGAAACGATGTCGGGATTGAGTGCCAGGGCCTCGTCGACCCGCTCGACGTTGATCCGCTTGCCGATCTTCTCCTCCATCCACATCCGGGCACCGCCTGCGCCACAACAGAATCCGCGTTCCTTGCAACGATGCATCTCCTGGGTACGGACACCCTCGACGGCCGCGAGGATGTCCCTCGGGGGGGTGTAGACCTTGTTGTGCCGGCCGAGGAAGCACGGGTCGTGGTAGGTCACCAGTCCGTCGACCGGGGTGACCGGGGTGAGGCGGCCCTCCTCGACCAGGCGGCCGAGCAACTGGGTGTGGTGTACGACGTCGTAGTCACCGCCCAGCTGCGGGTACTCCCGGCCCAGTGAGTTGAAGCAGTGCGGGCAGGTCGCGACGATTTTGCGCTTGGCCCGGTCCGGCCGATCGGCGAAGGTCGCATTGATTGTTTCGACGTTCTGTTGACCCAGCATCTGGAAGACGAACTCGTTGCCCAGTCGTCTTGCCGGGTCACCGGAGCAGGTCTCGTTGTTGCCCAGTACGGCGTACCTCACTCCGGCGATGTGCAGGAGCTCGGCAACGGCGCGGGTGACCTTCTTGGCGCGATCGTCGATGGCGCCGGCGCAGCCGACCCAGAACAGGTACTCGACGTCCTCCCCGATCGTCCCCGCTACAACTGGTACCTCGAAGTCGAGACCTTTCATCCACTCCTCGCGGGTGTTGGTGCCAACGCCCCAAGGGTTGCCCTTGCTCTCGAGGTTGCGTAGCATCACGCCGGCCTCGGACGGGAACGACGACTCGATGAGGACTTGGTAGCGGCGCATGTCCACGATGTGGTCGATGTGCTCGATGTCGACCGGGCACTGCTCCACGCAGGCGCCACACATCGTGCAGGACCAGAGCACGTCCGGGTCGATGACCCCACCCTCTTCGAGCGTGCCGACCAGCGGTCGATGGGCCTGAGCCGGACCGGAGCCCTCGATCCGGGGGAACCCGGCCTCCGGTACGCCGTGCCCGTTGGTGGCAGTGATCAGGTCTGGTACCTCATCCGGAATGTCCTTGTCGCCCAAAATATACGGCGCCTTGGCGAACATGTGATCGCGCAGGTCCATGATCACAAGCTTGGGGGACAACGGCTTTCCGGTGTTCCAGGCCGGACACTGGTCCTGGCAGCGGCCGCATTCCGTACACGTTGAGAAGTCCAGGAGGCCTTTCCAGGTGAAGTCCTCGATCTTGGACCGACCGAAGGTGTCCTTTTCCGGGTCTGCCTCCTCGAAGTCGAGCACCTTGCCCTGGGACTCCATCGGCAGCAGCGGACCGAGCCCGTCGGGCAGCCGCTTGGTGGCCACGTTCAGCGGCGCCGTACCGATGTGCAGGTGCTTGGAGTAGAGCACGATCATCGTGAAGGCCAGCATCACCCCGATGTGGGCGAGCAGGAAGATCGTCTCCAGCACTCCGTTCGTGCCGGCGCTGAGCCCGCTGAGCAGGAACCCGGCGAACTCCGAGGCGAACGCGCCCGACGCGTACGGGAACGTGCCGGTGTTCACCGCGGACCCGCGGAAGGCGAACATCGTCACGATGACCATTGCGATCATCAGCAGGATCAGCCAGGCACCGCCAGTGTGCGAGCCGTAGAAGCGCGAGGCTCGCTCCTTGCGCGCCGGATCATTGCGCAGCCGGATGATCGCGAAGGTGATGATCCCGAGCAACGCCGCGACCGCGATGAAGTCCTGCAGGAAACCGAGGACTGCCCATCTGCCGATCAGCGGGATGTGGAAGTCCTCGTCGAACAGCGAGCCGTACGCCTCGAAGTAGACCGACAACAGGATGAAGAACGCCCACATGGTGAAGAAGTGCGCCAGTCCCGGCACCGACCAGGCCAGCAGCTTGCGCTGACCGAAAACCTCACTGACCTGGGCCCAGACCCGCTCGCCGACTCGGTCCCAACGGCCCGCGGTGGGCTGACCGGCGCGGATCAACCGGATCAGAAATAGGATCCGGCGGGCGGCAAAGGCGGCTACGACCAGCGTGGCACCAAGGCCCAGAACCAAGCGCACGATCACAGTGATCCCATCGGTGGCGGTGAGTTTTTCTCGATGCTGATGCGAGCCTAACCAGCCGATTGCCCGGCCGGCGCCGCGCCTACTCGCGAGTAGCGCTCATCCACCTCATCCACAAC
>JACCUF010000221.1 GCA_013811975.1 Geodermatophilaceae bacterium
AATCATCCGCGCCGGAGTCCACGGTCGCTCACATGATCACGTCTACGGCGCCAACCTCGCGGTCCGAGCCGACGCGTATGCCGCTATCGGGGAGTTTCCGTCCGTGCGGGTCGGCGAGGATCGTGCGCTGGTCGACAGCTTGGACAGGGACGGCCGTCCGGTCGTGCGGCCTCGTGACCTGGTCGTCACGACGAGCGCCCGGCGCCACGGTCGAGCAGTAGGCGGACTGGCTACCCTGCTGGACACTCTCGACCGCGCCCATCAACCGACCAGATCAGTGGATCCAGTCCGACGCTGACATCCTCTCGGCCATCGAGATCTCCAGCCAGTGCAGCGACATCGGGGATTCCGGGGTCATCGCCCAGGTCGGATGACCCGATAACCCTGATCTCGTCAGCTAGGTCACTACGGCTTGGTGGCCCGGATGATCGCCGCATGCATCTCGGGTGCCGCCTCGTGCGTGAAGGTGACCTCGGCGTCCACGAATCCCGCGGCCGCGAGCCCGTCCAGGTACTCGGTCCGTGACAGGGCTCCGGCGATGCAGTTCACGAAGGAACCCCGTCGGACCCGCTCCCCGGGCGTGAGGGTGTCCTCGGCGACGACGTCGGAGATGCCGATCCGCCCACCAGGTACGAGGACCCGGAACATCTCGGCGAGCACTGCGGGCTTGTCCGTCGACAGGTTGATCACGCAGTTGGAGATCACGACATCGACCGCCCCGTCGGGCAGCGGGACCGCTTCGATGTCGCCGCGGAGGAACTCGACATTGTCGGCACCGGCCCTGGCTGCGTTGGCGCGGGCCAGGTCGAGCATCTCCTCGGTCATGTCGACGCCGTACGCGTAACCGGTCGGACCGACCCGTTGCGCCGAGAGCAGTACGTCGATGCCGCCTCCCGAGCCGAGGTCGAGGACCCGCTCCCCCTCACGAAGGTCGGCCACCATCAACGGATTTCCGCATCCGAGACTGGCAGCAACCGCCTCGTCGGGAAGGCCATCGGTGACTCCGCGTTCGTACAGGCCGGCGCCGGACCACCCGTCGCCCTCCACATTGGCAGGCGTGCAACAGGTGGTCGAGCAGCACTCGGACTCGACCGCCCGGACCTGCTCGGATACCGCCCCCCCGCGGACTGCAATTGCGGCCTGCGCGTACCGCGCCCGTACCTGCTCCCGAAGGGCCAGATCCGTTGACTCGTTCATTAACGCTCCTGACATCGATGACTGTCTATGTCTCAGAAGATGCACGACACATCGACAGCTGTCAATACGTACGCCAGACTGAACGGGTGACCGACCTGGCCATCGTCGCGACATCGACCTGGGCGGTGTTGTGCTGTGCACCGCTGATGCGCGCGCCGCTCAGCGCGCGAGACGCGACGGAGTTGGCCCGCAGAGTCAAGGCGATCGCCGATCCCACCCGGTTGCGGTTGCTCTCGCTGATCGCGGCGGCCGACAGGGAGGTGTGCATGTGCGACCTGATCGCGCCCGTCGGACTGAGCCAGCCCACCGTGTCCCATCATCTCAAGATCCTCGTCGAGGGGGGCCTGGTCAGCCGGGACAAGCGAGGGGTCTGGGTTTACTACTCGCTGGTGCCGGCCGCGCTGGACTCGTTGTCGGCCGTGCTCAGCACCGAGGCCGCGAAGAGGTGATCCGGCGCCACCGGTTGCTGGCCCTCATCCCGATCGGGCTGTTGCTGAGCGGGTGTATCGCCGCCGAGGTGGTCGGGGTGGACTCGGCCAACGGCAGCGCCGACCGGGTGCGGCCCGGTCCGCCCCGCTTCGTGGTGGTCTCCGAACAGGACTGTCCCGACATCACCGACTTCGAATGCGTGCGCCTGTCCGTACCGCGGGATCACTTCTCTGACGACGACACCGAGTGGGAGGTGACTTTCGCGATCCGTCGTGCCGAGGGTGCGGCAAAGGGAACATTCGTCACCGTCACCGGCGGACCGGGATCGAGCGGATTGGCCTCGGCCGAGGGCTACACCGACGCGATGCCCCCAGGCATCACCGACAACTACGACATAGTCTTCTTCGACCAGCGCGGGATCGGGGACTCCCAGCCGGTGCGCTGCGACGAAGCGACCGGCCGCTACTACGACACAACCGCTGATGTGTGGGATCCCGACCAGCGAACTCAGGTCATCGACGACGCTCAGACATTCGTCGACGATTGCGTTGCCGAGTCCGGGGTCAGCGAGCAGGACATGACCTACTACTCCACGGCCCAGGCCATCGAGGATTTGGAGGCCTTCCGCGCCTACCTAGGGGCCGACCAGCTCAGCCTGTACGGCGAAAGCTATGGGACGCAGTACGTGCAGACCTACGCCGCCGCTCACCCTAAGCGCGTCGCGTCCCTGATCGTGGACGGGGTGGTCGACCTGAGCACAGAGATCATTCCGTATTACATCGAATCGGCTCAGGCCTATGGCGACACTGTCAATGCCACCTTGGATGCCTGTGACCGCGCGTCCGTCTGCGCCGAGGATGCGCCTGGGGACGCGATCCGGGCCTACAACGACCTCGCCGCGGAACTCGACGAGGGGCCGATCGTCTACGAGTTCCCGCTGCCGGATGGGACCCTGGAGTCGCGGGAGTTCACCGAGGACGACCTGTTTTCGGCCGCAAGCGGTTTCGCCTCCGGCCTTGGGGTACGCATGCAGTTGCAGCGGGCGGTGAACTCGGCCGCCGAAGGCAATCTCGTCCCGCTCGCGAGGCTGGCCCACAGTGCCAGGGCCCAGGACGCAGAGACCTACGAACCCGAGATCGATGCGGCCTTCTCCGACGCGATGTTCTTTGCCGTCGAGTGCCAGGACTACTCCTACCTGCCCGATCTGGGCAGCCCGCGAGAGCGGCTCGACGCCTGGGTGGCCGCGGCTCAGGCCGCCGGTCTGGACGAGGAGCCATTGGGCGGCATCGCCTTCGGCGACCTACCCTGCCTGGTCTGGCCGTCGACTTCGGACATCGTCGAGCGACCAGCACCGATAACCGAGGCGGCCTACCCGGTGTTCGTACTCAACTCCAACACCGACCCGAACACCCCAGCCGACAACGCGATGCGGGTTTTCTCCCGTTTCACCGAGTCCTACCTCGTTCTCCTCGACGGCGGCCCTCACGTGATCTTCGGTTGGGGCTATCGGTGTGTAGACGATTTGATCGGCGATTTTCTGGGCGACGGCGAGCTTCCGGTCAGCCGGATCACGCTGTGCGACGGCGCCGTTGCTGACCCCTATGTGCCGAACACGCCCGCGACCGAGGCCGAGTACGTCGACGTGGTCACCACCGTGTCGGCCATCGAGGACTCGGTGTTCAACAATGTCGAGTACAACGACTGGTACGGCGACAGCGTCCTTGAGATGGGCTGTGACCTCGGTGGGACACTCACCTACGACCCGATCTCAGGCGGTGCCGAGTTGACTTTCTCCGCTTGCGAATTCAGCGACGGGGTGCCCGTGGACGGGACCGGCGAGCTTCGGTTCAGCGGGACCACCACCGTGGATGTCGTCCTACCATTTGCAGACCTGATCTCGGACGGCGCTGGGACGATCACCGGCACCTTCCGAGGCCAACCTGTCGCTTGACCTAGGAGTGGGCAAGCAGGGCGTGCGCGGCATTGTGCCCGCCGATCCCGCTGACCGCGCCCCCGCGTAGGGCCCCGCCACTGGCCGCGTAGACCAGCCGCGGTTCGTCGGTCTCCACCCCCCAGGTCCCGACCTGCGACTCCTCGGCCGCGAACGGCCAGGACAGGTCGCCATGGAAGATGTTGCCGCCCGGCATGGCCA
>JACCUF010000234.1 GCA_013811975.1 Geodermatophilaceae bacterium
GCTACCCGCTTCCATCTCGCCGTACCCGTCGATGATCTGGTTGCCGCTACGACCTTCTACGGCGATGTTCTGGGTTGCCGCCCCGGCCGGAGTTCCGAGCTTTGGGCGGACTGGGATCTGTACGGGCATCAATTCGTGACCCACCTCGCTACCGGTGCGGGTACCCGGGCACACAACCCGGTCGACGGCCACGAGGTACCGATCCCGCACTTCGGCGTGCTGCTGTCCGTCGAGGAGTTCCACGCGCTGGCCGACCGGCTGCGAGCGGCGGGTACGCCGTTTGTCATCGAGCCCTATCTCCGTTTCGCCGGGGAGCCGGGGGAGCAGTGGACGATGTTCTTCCTCGATCCGTCGGGAAACGCCTTGGAGTTCAAGGCCTTCGCCGACGACGGGCAGGTCTTTGCCACCTGATTGACTCCTCCCGCCGTCCCGGTCCCTCATCGAGAAGGGAACCAAGTCCTCGGCGCCAGGGTCAGACAGCTGTGATCGGGGGACGGCACTGATGGACATTGTGGGCGCCTTCGTAACACACTGGGGCATGGGCGTCACCCCGCTGCCGCGGCGAGGAGGAGTTCTATCCGGCCGGGATGCTGCGGCCCGCATGCTCCGAGTCAGCTACCACCCCGAGGTTGCCCGCGTCGTCCTGTCCATCTGGGACCACGACGTTTGCATGGCCACCCTCCGGCTCACGCCTGAGGATGTGCCCGAACTCGTCCGCGGCCTGACTGCCGCCCTGTTACCGCTGCCGCCTGTGCCGCATCGGGTGACCAGTCCGTCGACAGTGGCTATCCCGATCACGCCCCCGCCCAGCGCAGCTATCGCGTGAACCGAAGGCTCAGCTCGCCTCGGCCGGTTCGGGATCGGGCTGGTGCGCGGCTGCGATCTGGTCGCGATGCCGGCGCAACAGCCGCCACAAGAGGATCGCCAAGACCATCTGCAGGACACCGGAGATGACGAACGTGGTCGGAACGCTGGTGAGCCTGGCGACGACCCCGCCGATCAGCGCTCCGACCGGGATCAGTCCCCAGACGAGGGTGCGATAGGCGCCTTGCACCCGGCCGAAGAGCTGCTCCGGGATCAACGCCTGGCGCAGCGAGATCACCAGCACATTGAAGACCGAGACTGACGACGCCACGGTGCCGAAGAGGGCTGCGCCGACCCAGACATTGCTGGTCAACCCGATGCCGATGGCTGCGCCGGCCGGTCACCGCGGAGCTGAGTACAAGGGTGGCGATTCGTCCCAGCTTGGCGGCGATCCGCGCCGCGGCCAAGCCGCCGAGCAGACCGCCGACTCCGAACGAGACCAGGAAGACACCGAACCCGCTCTCCGGCAGGCCGAGAGTGTCGACGACATAGAGCACCAACAGGCCTGTCGGCCATGGTCTCGGCGGCCGCTACCAGCCCGACGATGACGGCAAGGCCGCGTAACAGTTCGTGCCCGCGCAGCCAGCGAAGCCCCTCTCGGATGTCGGCGCGGAGGGTGGTCGACCCGGTTTGTGCCTGCCCGTCACGAGCCGGTCGTAGGATGCCCACGATGCTCAGGATCAACAAGGCTGCCAGCAGGTACGCGACCGCGGCACTGACGAACGGCGCGATCACCAACCAGGCGAACAAGAACGATCCGGCCGGAGCGGCGAGGAACGCTTGGGTCATCACCTCGGCCGAGGACAGCGGACCGTTGGCCAAGTCCAGCTGATCCCGACGAACCACCTGCGGCAGCATCGCCCGCGACGCACTGTCGTACACGGTCTCAGCGACCCCCAGGACGAACGTCACGATGTAGAGCAGCACTAGACCGACCTGATCGATGGCGATGGTGGCCACCAAGACCGCGACCACGCCTGCTCGCACGATGCCGTCGCCGAGGTTGGAAACGACGCTGGCGACGAGCAGCCGCCAGTAGTTGCTGCCGAGCGGATCCTTGACCCGGCTCATGTGAGATCCCAGTTGATCATCGGCAAACTGGGCCTTGTTTCGCCAATAATCCCTCGTTTGCCGATGATCAACTCCGGTACCTCAGCGCAGGGAGCGGTTCACCGCCGAGACGACCGCGTGCAGAGAGGCCGTGACGATGTTCGGGTCGATCCCGACGCCCCAGAGCACCTGCTCGCCGATCGCGCACTCGACGTAGGCAGCAGCCACCGCGTCGCCGCCGGAGGAGAGGGCGTGTTCGGCGTAGTCGAGGACCCGCACGTCGATGTCCAGGCCGCTCAGCGCATCGATGAATGCTGCGATCGGGCCGTTTCCGCGGCCCGTGACGGTCCGAGGTTCATCGTCGAAGGTGATGTCGGCGACGAGCTCGTCATGCGAGCCTGCCTCGGCTGTGTTGCGATGCGCGTGCAGGGTCAGGCGCCCCCACGTCGCGGCCGGGTCGGGTAGGTACTCGGAGCGAAACGCCGACCACATGGCACCGGGGCTGACCTCGCCCCCTTCACCTTCGGTGAATGTCTGGATGACCTGGCTGAACTCGATCTGTAGTCGCCGGGGGAGGTCCAGGTGGTGCTCGGTCTTCATTATGTAAGCGACGCCGCCCTTGCCGGACTGGCTGTTCACCCGGATGACTGCCTCGTACGTGCGTCCGACGTCCCGAGGATCGATTGGCAGATACGGTACGGCCCAGGCTATTTCATCGACACTACGATCGACGGCGGCGGCATCACGCGCCATCCAGTCGAAGCCCTTCTTGATCGCGTCCTGATGCGATCCGGAGAATGCCGTATAGACCAGGTCGCCGCCGTACGGGTGTCGCTCGGCCACCGGCAGTTGGTTGCAGTACTCGACGGTACGGCGCACCTCGTCGATGTCGGAGAAGTCGATCTTCGGGTCGATGCCCTGGCTGAACAGGTTCATCCCCAGCGTCACCAGGCAGACGTTCCCAGTCCGCTCGCCGTTGCCGAACAGGCAGCCCTCGATCCGGTCGGCTCCGGCCTGGAAGCCGAGTTCGGCGGCGGCCACGGCCGTACCGCGGTCGTTGTGGGGGTGCAGGGACATCACCACGTTCTCGCGGTGCGCCAGGTGGCGGTGCATCCACTCGATCGAGTCGGCGTACACGTTCGGGGTGGCCATCTCGACCGTTGCCGGCAGATTGATGATCACCGGTCGGTCGTGCGAGGGTTCCCAGATGTCGTTGACGGCGTTGCACACCTCTGCCGCGTAGGGCAGTTCGGTCCCGGTGTAGGACTCGGGGGAGTATTCGAAGCGGACGAACGTGTCTCGCATGTATTCGGCGTGCTTCAGGCACTGTTGGGCACCGTTGCGCGCGATGTCGGTGATCCCGTCGGTGTCCAGACCGAATACCACGCGGCGCTGCAAGGTCGACGTCGAGTTGTAGAGATGCACGATCGCCTCGCGGGCGCCGCGGATCGACTCGAAGGTCCGCTCGATCAGCTCGTCGCGGGCCTGGGTGAGGACCTGAATCGTCACGTCCTCAGGAATCAGGTCGGCCTCGATGATCTGCCGTACGAAGTCGAAATCCGTCTGACTCGCGGCCGGGAAGCCGACCTCGATCTCCTTGTAACCCATGGCGATCAGCAGGTTGAACATCCGCAGCTTGCGAGCCGGGGTCATCGGATCAATCAGTGCCTGGTTGCCGTCCCGTAGGTCGACCGCACACCACAGCGGGGCCCGGTCAATGACCCGGTCCGGCCAGCTGCGGTCGGGCAGGGTGATACCGCCGAAGGGCAGGTACTTATGGATCGGCATTCCGGAGGGTCGTTGCCGCACAGCATGATCGACGGCCGACGGATGGCCAGAGGTACTGACGCCGTACGAGATGCTGGTCACGATGGGTGCTCCTACTTGAATGTCGCGACTTCACTCGGGAACATCACGAGCAAAGGCGACCGGCGCAACAGCGAACCCGCGACGAGGAAGCCGGCCTATGAGTGAGGGGCCTCGTCGCGGCGGCTAAGGAGCAGGGCGCCGTTCATGTCAGCCCCAGCGTAGCGCAGCCGCTTCGCCGTACCGTTCTGCCATGAAGCTATGACCGGCAGGTCGGGGGAGACGCACCGCGAATCAGGGGCGCCCAGATCGGCCTCGCTCAAATGGCGAGCAGTTGAAGGTAGGCCATTCCCATAATGCCCCGGTAGCCGCACAGGTAACCGCCGCGTTGACGTGTCGCCATCGCACGCACCTCGTCGGCATCGGGGTGGTCGGGTTCGTGCCCGGCCAACCAGGTGGCATAGCTTGCGCGGTCCGGTCCACTGCGGCAGCCTCTCCGTGGTCCTCGGTGTCCCTTCGACCTGGGGGGGGGCGTGATTACGGCGAAGGCGGCGATCGGCCGTAGACGGAAACGTGTCGGACGCTGCGGGAGTCGAACGGCTCGTGCTGCCAGCCGGCCCAGCGGGAGTGCAGCCGCAGCCCAGCGATCCGCGCCATCAGGTCCATCTCGCTCGGCCACACGTAGCGGGTAACGATAGGCCCGAACCGAATCCCATCCGCGCTCATTGTCATGTGGCATTCGTCGAGAACCTGGGTGGCGCGGTCGTACCGTCCCACGTCGAGGGTGACGGCGTCGGTCGCCACCACCTCGGCGTCGACGTACTGGTCCTCACGTAGGGCATACATCGAGTCCGGCGTTGCCGCCTCGACAAGGAAGAGGCCGTCGTCAGTGAGGTGGCTGGCCACGTTCTCGAAGCAACGGACCTGATCGTCTTGGGTCAGCAGGTTTAACAGCGTGTTGTAGACGAGGTAGATAAGCCGATAGTTGCCGAGGACCGACACGTCAGCCATGTCGCCCATCGTCACCGCGATCTCGGCTCCACCCGGCTTGGCCCGCAGCCGCGCAACCATGGCATCGGACTGTTCGATCCCGTCGACGCGCAGCCCCGTCGCGGCCAGCGGTAGTCCGATTCGCCCGGTGCCAATGGCGAGTTCGAGAACGGGGCCACCACGGGCAAGTTCGTTCAGGCAGGCGACGGTCTCAGGCTCGTCTCCGCGCAGCGTGTCGTCGTACCTCGAGGCAGCATCCGCGCCAAAGCTGGTCTTCGGATCGAAATTGCGCACACGGCATTGCCGCACGGATGACCGGACCGTCGCAACCGAATTGCCTGGTGATGCAGCCACATCGGGGTTGCTGGGCTGATCGCGCACGCCATGACCCCCACAACCCTGAACTCGCCTCGCCGTTCCAGGTGTCCACAGCGAAGCGGAGGCGCAGATCGTCGCGTCGGTATCCTTACGCCCCGTGGGCGTAATCGTGCAGAAGTACGGCGGATCTTCGGTGGCCACCG
>JACCUF010000236.1 GCA_013811975.1 Geodermatophilaceae bacterium
TCAGACACACCCGCATCCGCTACCTCTGAGAGCGAAGAGAGCGCTTAGCACGTACGCCGAGTCAGTTACTCGAGCTCGATGTCGGAATCGGTTGCGTCGGAGTCCGCTTCGATCACATCGCGGGCCAGCATGGCCAGGACGTCCTCGTGCAGCCGTCCATTTGTGGCGACCGCGCCGCCGCCGGCTGGTCCGTCCGCTCCGGCCAGGTCAGTGAACCGGCCGCCGGCTTCGGTGACGATCAGCGAGGGTGCGGCGAGATCCCACAGGGAGACCTCGGGTTCGCAGACGATGTCGATCGCACCCTGTGCGACGAGCATGTAGGACCAGAAGTCGCCGAAGGCGCGAGTCCTCCCCACCTCGCGGGTGAGTCGCAAGAAGTCCTCCAACCGGTAGCGCTCCGCCCAACCGCCGAGGCTCGAATAGGACAGGAACGCATCGCGCATCGACCAGACCGAGGAGACCTGGCAGCGGACGGCCGCACTGAGACTTCGGCCGGTCCAGGCGCCCCCGCCCTTGGCCGCCCACCACCGACGCTGCAGGGCCGGCGCGGCCACCAACCCGACCACAGCGTCCTCGCCGTCCATCAATGCGATCAGTACCGCCCAGACAGGTACGCCGCGAACGAAGTTCTTCGTACCGTCGATCGGGTCGATCACCCACCGACGCGATCCGTGGCCGGTCTCACCCGACTCCTCGCCCAGCACAGCATCACGCGGTCGTACCCGGGACAGGGTGGAGCGCAGAGCATCTTCGATGGTCCGGTCGACGTCGGTGACCGGCGTCAGATCGGCCTTGTTCCAAACAGTCAGGTCCTGGGCGCGAAAGCGCTCCAAGGCCATCGAGTCGACACCGTCGGCCAGGACGTGGGCCAGGCGCAGGTCCTCGGCGTAGCGGCTCGGTCCTGCCGCGGGATCGACCACGCGGTGACGTTAGCGCGTGTGCTCCTCCGGTTCGTCGCGTCGAGCCGCCGCGAGCCGCCGGTAGGACTCCAGACGCTCCGGTTCGGTACGGCCGGCGGCGACCCAGGCGTCCAGAGCGCACCCATCAGCAGCGTCCATGTGGACACAACCAGGCGGGCAATGCTCTGCGCCCGGTGCCAGGTCGGCGAAGGCACTCAGCAGGTCATCAGCGCTGACGTGGGCCAATCCGAAGGACCTGATCCCGGGGGTGTCGATCACTGCGCCGCCCCCCGGCAGTGGCAACAGGATCGCCGAGGACGAGGTGTGCCGGCCCTTGCCTACCTTGCTCACGTCCCCAATGGCCCGATCGGCGGCCGGGACGAGCCGGTTGACCAGGCTGGACTTGCCGACCCCGGAATGTCCTATGAGGACACTGGTCCGCCCCCTCAGCCGCTCCGCCAGTGCGTCCAGCGGCGCATCTTGGCGGACGACGATCGCCGGTACGGACAACACGTCGTAGGTGTCGAACAGATCGGTAGCGTCACCGAGATCGCCCTTGGTCAGGCAGAGCAACGGATCCAGTCCAGCGGTGAAGGCGGCCACCAGGCACCGGTCGATGAACCCGGTGCGCGGTGGTGGATCGGCGATCGCAGTCACCATCACGAGCTGATCGGCGTTCGCGACGACGACTCGTTCGGCGGGATCGGTGTCGTCGGCCGTTCGGCGGAGCTCGCTCACCCGCTTCGCCACGGTCACGATGCGCGCCAGAGCATCTGGGCCGCCGGACATGTCACCGACGATCCAAACGTGGTCACCGACCACGATCGCCCGCCGGCCGAGTTCCCTGGCCCGCATCGCGGTCACCGCCTCGCCGTCGACCAGGCATCTGAATCGACCCCGGTCGACGACCAGCACGGTTCCGGAGCGGGCATCGTCGTGTGCCGGGCGAGTACGCGTTCGGGGACGCGAGCCGTGCCGCGACGGCCGGACTCGGACCGAGTCCTCGTCGTAGCTGTCTCCGTCGATACGTGAAGGGCGGGAGTTCACGCCGTCGGGCCCGAAGGCACCCCGTCGAGCATCCACTGCCAGCGGTCAGTGAAGTCAGGCATCGTCTTTGCCACGGTCGACGCGCCAATTACGGCGATGCCGTCGACAGCCAAACCGAGGACGGCGGCGGCCA
Source organism: Geodermatophilaceae bacterium (assembly GCA_013811975.1). Taxonomy (GTDB): domain Bacteria; phylum Actinomycetota; class Actinomycetes; order Mycobacteriales; family Geodermatophilaceae; genus JACCQS01. The sequence continues at coordinate 2,080 of JACCUF010000236.1, forward strand.
TCACCAATCGATGGTCGTCGTAGGTGTCGAACGACCGGCTGTGCAAGGGACGGGGGCCGATCACGAGTCCGTCAGGCAGCTCACTGACGTCTGCGCCGCAGGCTGCCAACTCTGTTGCAAGAGCAGTGATGCGATCGGTCTCATGGCCGCGGATGTGGGCCACTCCGGTGAACCGTGACGGCGAATCAGCAAGGACGGCGAGCGCGGCGAGCACCGGGACCAGTTCGGAGACCTCGGCGAGATCAGCTTCGATTCCGTTGATAGTCGAGCCGCCGGTCACCGTCAGCCCCTCGAGAGAAACCGCGCACGTCGCACCCATCGCGGTCAGCCAACTGGGCAGCTGACCACCGGGCTGGGTCGTGGACTGCGGCCATCCGGAAATGGTCACCCGCCCGCCGGTGGCCAGCGCCGCGGCTGCGAACGGGGCCGCGGTGTTCAGGTCGGCCTCGATCTGTACGTCCAGAGCCCGCACAGGTCCCGGTGCCACTGTCCACCGTCCGTGCCCAGTTTCGACGTCGACGCCACGTTCCCGCAGCATCGCGATGTTCATCTCGAGGTAGGGCGCCGAGGGTACGGCGCCGGCGGCGATCACTTCGACCCCATCCTCGAATCGCGCTGCGGCGAGCAGCAGACCGCTGATCAACTGCGAGGACCCCGTGGCGTCTACCGTCACCGACCCGCCGGGCAGCGTCCCGGTCCCGCGGACGACGAACGGTGCCCTTCCGCGGCCCCCATCCTCGATATCGGCACCGAGGTGACGCAACGCAGCTATCAACGGCCCATTGGGTCGCTCCCGGATCCGCGGGTCCCCGTCGAACCGAATGGCCCCACGCGCAAGGGTGGCAACCGGAGGCACGAACCGCAGAACGGTCCCGGCCAGCCCGCAGTCGATCTCGGCCGGTCCAAAGAGGTCATGCGGTGTGACAACCCACGCACCATCGATGTCGTCGGTGATCTCGGTACCGATCCCACGCAGCGCCTGGGCCATCAGTGCGGTGTCCCTGGCGTGCAGGGGAGCTTCGATGCGGCTGGGTCCGTCAGCCAGGGCCGCCAAGATCAGGGCCCTGTTGGTCATCGACTTCGAGCCGGGGACCGACACTGCGGCGTCGATCGGTCTAGCCGCGTACGGTGCCGGCCACAGGTCGGTGTCGGTACGGGTCACGGCAGCCATCACTGAGCATCCTCCCGCACTGACTCTCAACCCGCCCGCCCGCCCAACCCGTGCGCCCGGCCCGCATACAGTGGCGAACATGTGTGGCCGGTATGCGGCGAGCAACAGTCCCGACGACCTGCAGGTGGAGTTTGAGGCGATCCTGGCCGACAACGCACCGCCTTTGCCGGCTGACTACAACGTGGCACCGACCGATCCGGCGTATGCCGTCCGGACTCGCAAGTCGAAGGAGCCCGACCAGACGCCCTACCGCGAGTTGTCTGTCGTCAGATGGGGCCTGGTCCCGTCCTGGGCCAAGGACCGCAAGATCGGCTCGAAGATGTTCAACGCCCGGATGGAGTCACTGGTCGACAAGCCCGCGTTTCGCAGCGCATTCGAACGTCGGCGCGCGCTCATCCCGGCTGACGGGTGGTACGAGTGGAAGGTCACCGGCGCAGCAGAGGGCCGCGTTGGCAAGCAGCCCTACTTCATGACGCCCGAGGACGGCTCGATGCTGGCCTTCGCCGGGCTCTGGGAGATCTGGGGGACCAAACCCGACCTCTTGCTCACCTGTGCGGTGATCACCATTCCCGCGGTTGGCCCGCTGGCCGAGATCCACGACCGGATGCCGTTCGTGTTGCCCCGCGAGCGTTGGGACGCGTGGCTCGATCCGGCCGAGCAGGCGCCGTCCACGCTGTTGGAGCCGACCTCCTTGGCAGTCGTGGAGGGGTTGGAACGTCGACCGGTCGGTGTCGATGTGGGCAACGTGCGCAACAACGGTCCGGAGCTGCTCGAGCGGGTCGACCTGGGCCGCGCTGATCAGGAGCATGCCCAGCAGCTGAGCTTCGACAATCCCGAATGAGCGGTCGGCCACTACAAGCCAGAGCTCTGCACCCCTACCAGGCCGCGGCGCTGGTCTTCGGTTCCTCGGCCGCTGTTCTCGTCCTCGAGATCACCTCGCTACGGCTGATCGCTCCGTACGTCGGCATCACCCTGGAGACGAACACAGCGGTCATCGGGTTCGCCCTGGCCGCGATCGCTCTCGGTGCCTGGTCCGGCGGCCGGGTCGCCGACGTAGGCAACCCGCGGGGCCTGATCGGTCCGCTGTTGTTGGGCGGCGGTGCGCTGGTATTGCTCATCACCCCGACCGTGCGGTTCGTCGCGGAATGGGTGGGCCCGAGTCAGGCCGCGAGTGTGGCCCTGCTGCTGGCCGCGGTGACCGTCTTCGCGCCGGCCGCCCTGCTCTCCGCTGTCCCGCCGATGGTCGTGAAGCTGCAACTGGCAAGCCTTTCCGAGACCGGCTCGGTGGTCGGGCGGCTGTCGGGCATCAGCACCCTCGGCGCGATCATGGCTACGTTCCTGACCGGATTCGTCCTGGTCGCGCTTGTTCCGACCAGCGTCATTCTGCTGGGGACCGGAGGGCTGCTCGCCCTGGCCGGACTCGCGATGATGCTCGCCTACCGGGGATCGCGCTCGACCCGTGGGCCGGGGATCGCGCGGCGCCATACGGCGGCTTTGCTGACTCTCTTCGTCGTTGCGGCTGGTCTCAGCGTCCTGGCTCCGCAACCTTGCGACACAGAGACCCGGTACCACTGCGCCAGCGTGCTGACCGACCCGGAGCGGGACGGGGGGCGGCTACTGATCCTGGACACATTGCGGCACAGCTACGTCGACCTCGACGACCCGACCCATCTGGAGTTCGCCTATTCCCGCGCCATAGTGGCTGCCCTCGACGTGCAGGCAGCTCCGAGAGTGCCGCTGTCGGTGCTGCACATCGGCGGAGGAGGGATGACCTTGCCGCGGTATCTGCTCGAGACCAGACCTGCAGGCGTCAATCAGGTCTTGGAGGTCGACCCAGGAGTGGTCTCGGTGGATCGGGAGCGTCTGGCGCTCCCCGTCGACGAACGACTTCAGGTCACAGTGGGCGACGGACGGGTCGGCTTGGCGCTGGCGCTTGCTGACTCAGCCGATGTTGTCGTCGGGGATGCGTTCGGCGGTGTCGCCGTGCCCTGGCACCTGACCACCCGGGAAGCCGTCGCGGACGTGGCGCGGGTTCTCGTACCGGACGGTCTGTATGCGCTCAATGTCATCGACCATGCTCCGCTGGACTTCGCCCGGGCCGAGATCGCCACCGTGGCCTCGGTCTTCGACCATGTCTTGATCATCAGTCCCACCGGAGAACTCGCCGGTGAGGGCGGCGGAAACATTGTCGTCCTCGCCTCCGAGCAGCCGTTGGACCGTGTCGCAATCGGCGCCGGTCTGACCGATCGAGCCACCCCGATGTCGATGGTCAGCCAGGAGGCACTGGAGGACTTTCTGGGCGCAGATCCCCTGGTCCTGACCGATGACTTCGCCCCCGTGGACCAACTCCTGACGCCGTACGGCTGAGCTGCCGCGGCGTAGGATTGTGCTGTCGGCACAAACGCGATGCTGCTCAATTTGTGGGCGAATCTGACTATCGCAGACCCGGATGTCGGCACAGGATGAGTGTTCGGTCACATGACCGTCATCGACACTGGTTCAGGAGGCATCGTGCGGGGAACGGTCGCGCGGCCACTGTCCACGCAGGACTGCGCCTGAGCCTCAAAGGGGCTGCCTGGCCCCGACCGACCAGGCCTTCGTGGTCGGCACGTGCGATGTATCGACTGCATTACCTGCTGGTGCCCAACGCGGCGACCCGCTTCATCGCCCGCTTTCTGGAACGCCACCCTCGCCTCTACACGTACTTCACCGCAGCGGAGAAGCAGGTCAAGGGCAGCGCGTTCGGCTGTCGGATGTGTGGGCAGTGCGCGCTACCGGCCACTGGCTATGCCTGCCCGATGACCTGTCCTAAGCAGCTGCGCAACGGCCCGTGCGGCGGCGTTTCTGCGAGCGGGACATGCGAGGTCTACCCCGACGAGCAGTGCGTGTGGGTCACCGCCTACGAGCGCGCCGATCAGGAAGGCAGAATCACCGACCTCACGTTGCTTCAGCGCCCGATGGATCATCGGGAGTGGGGCAAGAGTTCCTGGGTCAACTACTGGCAGGGCCGCGACGACGATCTGTGGACCGCCGACGACGGGCTCACCCGTACTCATCTCGTCCTGACCGACCTGCGCCGCTCCGCCGGGGGACCGCAGAAATGAGCCCGCCTGGGGAGGGCCGGCTGCGAGCCGCGTTGGAGTCCGGGCGGTTCGCGGTCACCGCCGAGATCGGACCGCCGCGCGGTGCCGACGGCGACGCCATCGCGCGCAAGGCAGACCTGCTCCGTGGCTGGGTGGACGCAGCCAACATCACCGACAACCAGGGCTCGCACACCAGACTGGCCAGCTGGGCGGGCAGCATTCTGGCGATGCGTAGCGGCGTCGAGCCGGTCATGCAGCTGACCACCCGGGACCGCAACCGGATCGCGCTTCAATCGGATCTGATCTCGGCCGGCGCGGTGGGCATCCCGAACGTCTTGATGCTCTCCGGCGACCACCCCACGTTCGGGGACCACCCGGACGCAATGCCGGTCTTCGACCTGGACAGCGTCCAGCTCATCTGGACTGCACGGCTGATGCGCGATCAGGGCCGGCTCCTGTCAGGCAAGCCGGTCAAGCCTGCGCCACAGTGGCTGATCGGGGCGGTCGAGAACCCCTTCGCGCCGCCGCTGCGCTTTCGTGCCCAGCGGATGGGCAAGAAGATCGCCGCCGGAGCGGAGTTCGTCCAGACCCAGTTCGTCTTCGACCTCGACATCTTCAGCCGGTGGATGGGCGAGGTCACTGACCTGGGTCTGGAGCAGCGCTGCGGCGTCATCGCCGGCGTCGGCCCGATCCAGACGGTACGGGGAATGGAGTTCATGCAGACCAAGGTTCCGGGAATCCACATTCCCGACGACGTCGTGCGACGGCTGCGCAGCGTTCCCTCGGATCAGGTTGCGGCGGAGGGGATGTCGATCTGTGTCGAGACCATGGAAGCTCTCCGGGAAACTACTGGCGTCGCGGGCGTACATGTCATGGCTTTCGGCCAGGAACAGGTCGTACCCGAACTACTCGAACGCGCCGGCATCCCGCCGCGTACGGCGAACGTGCTTCGGACATGAGTACTGGAGAGGATGACCATGCTCGTTGAGGTTCGCCCTACCAAGAAGCTACGCGGCTCGAGGGCGCTGAACCTGACCGCGTGTCTGTCGCCGATCGTCGATGCCTTGTGCGAGGACTCCCTCGACCTGTCAAGACTGCGATTGGTCTGTGACTGGGTGCAGTACAAGAACAACTTCCGGGACGTCATCGACGTACGGCCGATCCTGTCGCCCGCCAAGCGGAACGGCCGCAGCGCCGAGCCCGATGGTGAAAAACTCGAGATCGCAGTCGACCTGCGGCGCTGTGTCGATTCCGATCTCGCCCAGGTCGTCCGCGACGTTCTTGCGGGCCGTATCGAGCCGGACGGCCTCGAGCGGGTCTATCTCGAAGCCTGGTCCGAGGGGACCACGAGCCGGATCTGGGAGTTCAATTCGCTGTATTGGCGCTTCCTGGGGGTCTGGGAGAAGGCGACCGGCCGGCTCTACGAGCAGGCCCTCCCCGGCGGGGAGAGCGACGCCCGCAACATCGCTGGGGTCCACGAACTCATCAGAGAGATGTTCACCGTCTGGGACGACCTGGCGTCACACAACGCGCTGCCGGACGAGCTGTACGTCATCGAACTCGGCGTCGGCAATGGCAACCAGGCCAAGACCTGGCTCGACGAGTTCGCGAAGCTCGATGCCGAACACGGCAGCGAGTACTACCGCCGGCTGCACTACATGATGTGCGACTACTCCGAGCACGTTCTCGCGCTGGCCCGGAAGAACGTGGCAGAACATGCCGCCCATGTGAGTTCGTTCGCTCTTGATGCGACAACGCCGATGACCGCGCTCGGCTTCCTGCGCTACAAGGTCTTCCTGGTCTACATCTCCAACGTCTACGACAATCTGCCCACCGAAGATGTCGCACAGATCGGCGGGCACACCTACCGCGCCGAGGTCCGGGCGTACGTGCCGAAGGCCGACGCTGCGCGGGTCGCCGAGGAGTTCGGGATCGCGCCCGACAAGCTGGTCGGTGCGATCGACAAGCTGCTCTCCCTCGGGCCGGAGTCTCTTGTGGACGCGCTGTCCTCCTACTTTCCCGACGTCGCCCGCGCTGCCGCCTTCTGGATGCAGGTTTGGGATGCAGTCAAGCTCGAGGAGCGCTACGTCCCAATGACGGGGCTTGATCTGTACGAGATCGCACCGGGGGTCAATGGGGAAATGCTCCGTCCGATGCTCGAGCGGCACGGCGATGTACGGATGCAGGTCAGCAACGGAGCGATCGCCAGCTTCGTCGACACCCTTCCGCTGCTGCACCCCTACGGCCGGCTGCAGTGTCACGACATCTTCGTCACCGATCCGCACCAGTACCGCACTGGCTTTCTTGGCCCGGGCAAATACGACGGATCGATCGTCAACTGGGTGAATGGTCCGCTGCTGCAACACATCGGGCGGCGCAAGGGGTTTGACGTCGGCTACGCCCCTTTCGCACACCGGGCCGGGACGAACATCGTCACCCTCACCGCACAGGTCCGGGACTGAGATGGCCGACGTTGCCGAGCAGTCGAGGAATACGAAAATGCCGCTGCTTGCGACCACCGTGGTCGGTTCCTACTCGGTCCCGGAGTGGCTGGAGCGGCTCAAGACCGACTTCTACCTGCACCGGATCAGTCCGGCGCATCTCGACGAGATCCACGATGTCGCGATCAAGGCGGCGATCAAGGACCAGGAACAGGCTGGCATCGATGTCGTCTCCGACGGAGAGCTTCGTCGCGACAACGACATCGACTACCTGCTCGCGAGGATCCCCGGTGTGTCCATCACCGACAGCACCAAGTCCTATTACTACGACTACTACGAGGCAGAGGTGCCCAAGCCGCTGGTGACCGGTGAGACCTCTGATCTGGGCCTCGTCAAAGACTTCGTGTTCACCCGAAGTCAGACCGACCGCCCGATCAAATTCTCCTTCACCGGACCGTTCTCGCTGTCCCGGCGGATCCGGAACTCGGCGTACGACGACCACCGCGACCTCGTCCTCTCACTTGCTCATGCGCTCAATGCCGAGGCCCGGGAGTTGGTGGCGGCTGGGGCCACGCGGTTGCAGATCGACGAGCCGTTCCTGGCTGGCTACCCCGACGATGTCGGACTGGCGATCGAGGCGATCAATCTCGTGACCAAGGGCGTGCAGGCCGATTGGGCCCTGCACGTCTGTTACGGCAACCGCTACTCCCGCCCGTCCTGGGAGGGGCACTACGACTTCCTCTTCCCGGCTGTCTTGGAAGCCGACGTCGGCACCCTCGTCCTGGAGTTTGCTCGCAAGGGGTACGGCGACCTGTCCCTGTTCAAGCGCTTTCCCTGGGAGCGGCGGCTCGGACTTGGCGTGGTCGACGTGAAGAGCGACGAGGTAGAGACCAAAGAGGTCGTGGCCGCCCGGATACGCAAGGCCCTCGAGGTAGTTCCTCCGGATCGGCTCATGGTCAATCCGGACTGCGGTCTTCGGCACCTTCCCGCATCCGTTGCCCGCGCCAAGCTCAAGGCGATGGTCGCCGGTGCTGCCGCCGTACGCCAAGAACTCGCCGGTTCACCCGCAAGCCAGCCGAGCACCGCGACAGAGGAGAGCTAGACCATGGCCCATGCAGACAACGAGTTCATGTTCACGTCGGAATCAGTGACCGAAGGTCATCCCGACAAGATGGCCGACGCGATCTCGGATGCGATCCTGGATGCGGCACTCGAGCTCGACCCGTACTCCCGGGTGGCCTGCGAAACAATGGTCACCACCGGCATGGTTGTGATCGCCGGTGAGATCACCACGCCGGGACAGATCCCGTACACCGACATCGTGCGTGACACCGTGCGCCGGATCGGCTACACGGCCGCCTGTGGCTTCGACCCGGACCACGTCGCAGTGCTGGTGGCCTTGGACAAGCAGTCCCCGGATATCGCCCAGGGTGTGGACACCGCTCGGGAGACCCGCGCGGAAGCCAGCACCGATGCGCTCGATCAGGTCGGCGCTGGGGACCAGGGAATGATGTTCGGGTACGCCACGAACGAGACACCCGAACTCATGCCCATGCCGATTGCTCTGGCGCACAGGCTCGCCCGGCAACTAGCCGAGGCGCGCAAGAACGGCGTTCTGCCGCATCTGCGCCCGGATGGCAAGACCCAGGTCACCGTCCGGTACGTCGACGGGGTGCCGGTTTCAGTTGAGAAGGTACTCATCTCGACCCAGCACGACGAAGACTCCGAGGCCGACCTGGTCGACGAACTGTGGAACGAGGTCGTCGTCAAGGTGATCCCCGCCGAGCTCTACGACGCGCAAGCGCTCCGGGCGAACTTCTATGTGAATCCGACCGGGCGGTTCGTCATCGGCGGCCCGGTCGGCGACGCCGGTCTGACCGGCCGCAAGATCATCGTTGACACCTACGGCGGGTTCGCCCGGCACGGCGGCGGCGCTTTCTCCGGAAAGGATCCGTCCAAGGTGGACCGATCGGCCGCCTACGCCGCTCGGTACGTCGCCAAGAACATCGTGGCCGCGGGGCTGGCCGATCGGGCCGAGGTGCAGGTCGCCTATGCAATCGGAGTCGCTCGGCCGCTGTCGCTGCTGGTGGAGACCTTCGGGACCGAGAAGGTGTCCAAGAGGGTGATCCGCGAACTGGTCGACGAGCACTTCGACCTGCGTCCGGCTGCTTTCCGCGACTATCTGAAACTGCATCGTCCGATCTACAGCGCGACGTCGGCCTACGGGCACTTCGGCCGCGACGACGTCGACTTCACCTGGGAGAACACCGACCGCGCCGACGTGCTGCGCAGCGCGGCTGGGCTCGGCTGAGCTTGTCTTAGACGAACTCGGCTAGCGCCCGGGCGACCTCTGTCGGCTGGTCCTCAGGGGAGAAGTGCCCTGCACCGGCAATGACGATGCGATCTGCATCGGGCAGTCGGGCCTGGAGCACGGCACTGACCTCGACCGGCAGCCAGCGATCGCGCTCACCCCAGACAATGCGGGTCGGCGTCGTCATGCGCTCTAGCAGCGGATCGAAGTCGGCCGTGTCCTGCTCGTCGAACCCCCGGACATTGCGCAGCCACAGTCGGTGCCCGAGATCGCCCTCCCACTGATCGAAGTAGGCGGCGAATACCTGCGCATCCATCGGGATCTCGGTGGCCGTGCGCAGGTGCGCGGCGACGACCTCCCGGAAGATGTGCGTCGGCATGGTGGCGTAGACATCGAAGTGCGCCTTGATGTGTTGGGTGGTCGCGGTGATCCAGGGTCGCAACACCACCGCGTCGACCAAGGCGATCTTGCGTGCCGGAGTTCCCTCCAGCAGGTGCGCCCGCAGGACGGCTGCCCCGCCGATGTCATGTCCGACGAGAGCCGGTTCGTTCAAGCCCCACTCCCGTACGAGTTCGGCCAGCACCGCGCCATGTACGCGGACGGACAGTTTCTGCTCCACAAATCGTTCGGACTGGCCGAACCCGAGCAGGTCCAAGGCGTAGACCGTGAACCGCTCCGCAAGCACAGGAGCGACATTTCGCCACAGCACCGATCGGCCGGGCGTACCGTGCACGAGTACCACCGGGGGACCCTCGCCCAGGACGTCCCAGGCGATCTGACCGCTCTCGGTGGTCACCCGTTGAGTCAGCGTCCAGGTGGCGGGGTCACAGGACATCGGGGCACTCCTGTCCGGGTATTCGCATCAGGTTCGCCCAGATCCTAGGTCCGTTTGCGTCCGCTTCGACCAGTTACGGCAGGGCTGTCTGCGACACTCATGTGGTCGGCGTGAGCCCCAGCTCCGATGAACGTCGATATCCATGGGGTCGAAACAGTTGGTGACTACGTGACAACGAAGCAGCGTCAAGGTACGGACCAGCCGGTGCTCGCCGATGGCGGCCGTGAGCGCACGATGCGCGCGGCCTACGAACTGTTCAGCCGTGGCGGCACCCGCACGGTCGGTGTGGACGCGGTCGTGGCGAGGGCAGCCGTGGCCAAGATGACGCTGTACCGGCACTTCCCCTCCAAAGAAGACCTTGTCCTCGCCTTCCTAGAGCGTCGGGAGCAGCTCTGGACTCGCGAGTGGCTGGCCGCCGAGGTCGTCCGACGTGAGACCGACCCGGCCGCAAGGCTGCTCGCGATCTTCGACGTCTTCAATGATTGGTTCCAGACCGAGGAGTTCGAAGGCTGCACGTTCATCCAGGTCCTGCTCGAATACACCGACGTCACCAATCCGGTGCGGGTGGCCACCGTCGCGAACCTGGAGAACATCCGCGGCTTCCTCAGGGAACTGGCCGCCGAGGCCGGGATTCCCGAAACCGACTCCTTTGCCAGGCAGTGGCACATCCTGATGAAGGGCTCGATCATCTCGGCCCTGGAAGGTGACGCCCAGGCGGCCATGCGGGCCAAGGAGATGGCGACCCTGGTTCTACAACACCGCGGTATCAACATCGGGATCTGATACCGCGGTGCCGTAGTTCCGCATTCAGCAGTAGGGCTTAGGAGATACCCAGCTTCTCAGCGGCCATCTGGGTGCCCTTCACCCGGTTCGTGATCTTCTGGAACGCCACGTCGCGCGCGTAGTCCGGTGAGCCGTGGTTCGGCTTCTCGTCGATGCTGAACGGTGAGAATCCACAGTCGTCGGTCGAACCCAGTTGCTGCTTGTCGATGTGGTTGGCCGCAGCGACCAGGTGATCGCAGACTTCCTCGGCCGACTCGACCCGCGGGTTGCCCGGGTTGATCACGCCGATGTACGCCATCTGGGTCACGCCGTCGGCATCGCCACGGATGTTCTCACCGATCGTCTTGTGCACCGTGGCCTTGTCCCGCTCGCTGGCGAGCTGGATCAGGAAGTACCCAGCATTGATCTTGAACATGCTCGGCAGCAGGTCGTTGTAGGGGACGTCCGCGCTGTGCACTGAGTCCCGGTCGCCACCGGGGCAGGTGTGGATGCCGATCTTGGCCCGCTCCTCGGCCGAGAACCGGCCGAGGACGTTGTTGTTCAACTCGATGAAGTGCGGCAGCAGGCCGGCCCCGGTCCACGGGTTGCGCGGGTCGGCCCGAGTCGCCAGACGTCCCTCGGTGAAGTCGATCGAAACGCGAGCGGCACCAGCCTCAAAGGCCTGCCGGATGTCCTTTTCGGTTTCGTCGCAGACATCCGCTTCGAACTGCTCACGGGAGTAGTCGGAGATCTCGTCCTTGAGCGGGTAGAGCAGGGCGAGCATGGACGGCGCGATGACGGCCTGCTTGAGGGGGGTACTGGTCATCCCCAGCGATTTCTGCAGCGTCTCCACCGCATAGTGCTTGTACTTGAAGGGGCCGTGCGTCAGGCGGGGGAGCTGGCGTCCGTGACCGTCGGCGAAAATGGCGAAGAACTGACCGCCCTCGCCGGAGAGGGTGTCGACGAGCCCGGTTCCGGCCAAGGTGTCGGTGATCGGATAGGTCGCGAAGCTCGACCAACGCTGCTCACCGTCGGAGATGATCGGGGCTCCGGTGGCGGCGCCGCGGTCGAGGCACTCCTGGACGGATTCCTCCTGGAGGGCCTCCAGTTCTTCTTTGCTGGTCGTACCGGCGTCGTAGCCCGCGTACGCCTCCTGCAGCTTGGCCGGACGCGGAAGGGAACCGACCGGCTCGGTAGGGATTCCGGTGGCAGTTTTCGGATCGTATTCGGTCATCTGTCGGCGCGCTCCTTATATAGACCGGTCTGTCTCACGTCGGAAATCGAAGCGTAGCCTCGCGGTAACGAGGGGGCAACAGCTCCGGCGCGTCCTAGGCTCATACTTCGAGGCAACCCGGATCTGGGGGTGGAGGATGCTCTCGGAGGACTCGCGGTCCCGGTTGCGGCGCCGCTTCACCGAGCAGATCGTGGTGTGTGACGGCGCCATGGGCACGATGCTGCATTCCACCGGCGTTCCCCTGGATCGCTCATTGTGCGAACTAAACGTCACCCAACCGCGGCTGGTCCGTGATCTGCATGCCGCGTACGTGTCCGCGGGAGCCGACATCATCCAGACCAACACCTTCGACGCGAACCGATTGCGCTTGTCCCGGGTAGGCCTGGAAGACAGCGTCGTCGAACTCAACATTGCCGGAGCCCGACTGGCCCGGGAAGCAGCCAGGGACAGCGACCGCACGGTCCTGGTCGCTGGCTCGGTCGGTCCGGCCAACAGTGCCACGGCGGTGAGTCGGGTGCCCCAGCGGATGCGGGCCGAGGTCTTGCGTGAGCAGATCGCGGGGCTGGTCGACTGGGTCGATCTGCTGATGTTGGAGACCTTCGGTGATCTCGACTCGATCGTGCAGGCAGTCGAGGTCGCGCTCGAGGAGACCGACCTGCCGATCGTCGCGCAGATGACCTTCGGCAATGACGGCGCAACACTGCGCGGGGAGGACCCGGCCGGTGTTCTCGCCGTCCTGGACCGGCTGGACCTCGCGGCCCTCGGTGCCAATTGCACCGTGGGACCCGCGGCCCTGCAGGACGTGATCGCCGAGCTCGCAGCCTCATCCCAACTGCCGATCTCAGTACAGCCCAATGCCGGTACGCCGCAACGCTTAGGCCGTCAGGTCCGCTACGTACACAACACTTCCTACTTCGCTGCGGCAGCAGCTGAGTTCGTTGGGAACGGCGCCAGCATCGTCGGAGGTTGTTGCGGCACAACGCCGGCCCATACTCGGGCGGTCGCGAAGGCAGTGGCTGGACTCGAGTCCACTCACCGGCCGCAGCCCTCGCCGCCGGTGCAGCCGAAGCCGGCAAGGACGGAGCCGCCCGTCGTCGAGAACGCACTCGCTCCGCCAGCCTGGCCACAGGAAGCCGGGTTCGTGGTCATCGCCGGGCTTGCCGCTCCTCAGGGGCCAGATGTGGGCGACTTCGTCGATCAGGCCCGCGAGTTGAAGAACGCCGGGGCGACGGTGCTCGCGATCACCGAGCCGGCACCACCAGCGCCACGAGTCGGTCCGGTCGCGGCTGCAGTCGTGCTGCACGAACGGGTCGATGCAGAGGTGCTGCTCCCAGCCGAGACCGCCGACCGGACCTTGCCCGCTTTACAGGCCGACCTACTTGGCGCCCATGCCCTGGGGCTCCGAATGGTGGTTTGTCGCACCGGCTCTCCTAGGATCGCCGGCGACTATCCTGATGCGGCGCAACCCTGGGATGTGGATTCTGTTCAGCTCATCGCCGCGCTGCGTGGTCTCAACGACGGCCAGGACTGGCGGGGTGTGGCGACTCGGGAGCGCACCCACTTCGTGATCGGCGCGTCGATCAGCACCACAGCAGCCGACCTGGACCGCGAAGTCGACCGCGCCGAGGCCAAGGCGCATGCCGGTGCCGACTTTCTGGTCACCGACGCCATCCACGACGCGGATGAGGCAACCCTGCTGCTCGCCGCTCTGCCCGCGCGTGGCATCGACATTCCGGTGATCGCCTCGGTAGCGCCGTTCGAGGGCTTCCGAGCTCTGGAGCGCCTGCGCAACGAGGTGCCCGAGACGTCGATTCCGCCGGCCATCGTGAGGGCGCTGCCTCGTGCCGGAGCACCGCCCGGCGACGTGATCGAGGCATCGGTCGAGCTCATCGAGAAGCTGCGTGGCCTGATCTCCGGGGTCTTGGTCCAGGTACCACGGAGTTCACAACAGTCAGCCGTCGAACTCCTGCGGCGCCTAGCCGGGCTCGGAGAGCGATCGTGACCCGGGCGCGGGCGCGTTCGCAGCCAGTGATCCAGCCATGCCCATTGCCGCGCAAGCATGGTCAACCGCCCGACGGCGGTCCGCAGGCGACACCCGAGCTGGTCGAAGTCCTTACTGGACTGTCGCGGCAGAACTCGGTCTACCGACGCACCATCGCGGTCTGCGACCAGCTCGCCGACACGGCCCTCAAAGGGGTGGACCCGGGGGAACTGACTCGGGTCTTTGCCGAGCTCGTCGGAAAGCGGATCGTCCTGATGGACCCGGCGTTTCGGGCGCGAGCCCATGCCGGCGGCGACGGGACGTTGCCGGACCTGAACTGGGACCGCTCCGATTCGAGCGTCGACCGATTGCTCGGCGCCCTGGAGGCACAGCGGCGGCCCCTGCGGGTCCCGTCCGTTCCGGGGTCGTCGTTGGCGCACGGCTGCCTCGTGACGCCGATCGTCATCGGCGAGGACACCCTCGGCTATCTGCTCGTGCTGGAAGAGGACGAAGATGCCCACCCCGACGATGTGGATCTGTTGACTGCCACCTACGCCGCGACACTGTTCGCCCTGACCCTTGCCCACGAGCGAACCAGTACCGAACTCGGACTGCGATACCTGCAAACCGTCGTGGATGCGCTGGTCTCCGGGCACTTCCTGGACGCGCAGGACGCCCGGGAGAAGGCCCGCTCCCTGGGTTTGGCCGACTCAGCCAGCTTTCGGGTCTGTGTGCTGCGACGTCGCATCGCAGACCCGCTCGAAGCCGGTGGCCACGGCGTGGACGGGATACTCGCCGCCCTGACCAGACGACTTCCCCAGGCCAAGACGGCCGTACGGGACTTCGGCGTGATCGCCATCGTCCCGGAGCAGGCGCTCACGCCGGGGGTTGCCGCCCCTGTCGATGTGATCGACTCAGCCCAAGCATGGCATCGGGTCTGGGGTGAGCTGTCCTTGGACAAGACAGTGACCTGCGGCCTGAGTGAGCGCGTGGAACGGCCGGAGCTTTCCCCCTTGGGCTTGAGCCAAGCAGAACAGGCAGTTGACCTCGGCCTGCGCCTCGGTCGCGGCGGGCAGCTGATCGACTACCACGAGCTGGGCATCTACCGGCTGCTCCTGCGGATCGGGGACATTGGGCAGCTACGGCGCTTCGCCGACGAGGTCCTCGGACCGCTGATCAGCTACGACGCGGCGCACGGCGGCGAGCTCGTCAACACCCTGGCGGTCTACCTCCGCAACCAGAGCAGCCCCAAGCAGACCGCACGAGCCCTGCGGGTCCATGCCAACACCGTCGCCTATCGGGCCCAGCGGATCGAGACGATCACCGGACTGGACCTTGCCGACGCCGACGATCGGCTCCTCGCCCAAGTGGCGGTGGCGATCGTCGAGACGCAGATAGCCCAGGACTCGATTACCTAAGGAATCACTGCTGGGTCGGCAGTGTTACTGCCCCCGTGAACGGTCTGAGCATTACCTACCCAAGACGCTCGGCGGAGCGATCCAAGCCGAAGCAGACTCGGCCGCCGCGGCGCGGTCGGGGTGGCCGCGTATCCTCGTCGCGCCGGGCTGTCCTGCCCACAGGCGCGTCCAAGGAAGGTTCGTTGGTGGCTGAGGAAACCCGTGGAGAACGACACGCTCGGTTCGAGCGGGATGCCCTGCCTTTCCTCGACCAGCTCTATCCGGCCGCGTTACGGATGACCCGCAACCCGGCCGACGCCGAAGACCTCGTGCAGGAGACCTTCGCCAAGGCCTATGGCGCCTTCCACCAGTTCTCGGAGGGTACGAACCTCAAGGCCTGGCTCTACCGGATCCTGACCAATGCCTACATCAACACCTATCGCAAGAAGCAGCGACAGCCCCAGCAGAACTCCGTCGAGCAGGTCGAGGACTGGCAGCTCTACGCCGCCGAGCAGCACACCTCCACCGGCCTGCGATCGGCCGAGATGGAGGCGTTGGACGGACTTCCTGACAGCGACGTGAAAGAGGCACTGCAAGCGCTACCGGAGGATTTCCGCCTCGCGGTCTACCTCGCTGACGTGGAGGGATTCGCGTACAAGGAGATCGCCGAGATCATGGGAACTCCGATCGGTACCGTCATGTCGCGCCTGCATCGCGGTCGCCGGGGCCTGCAGAAGATGCTGGCTTCCTACGCTGCCGATCGAGGCATGGTCCGCTCCGGTGCGGGAGGCGAACAAGCATGAGCTGCGGAGATCACCACGACCTGCCGTGCTCGGAGGTACTTGCCGAGGTGTTCATCTTCCTCGACTCAGAGTGCGACGAGCCGCGCCGGCAGCTGATCGCCGAGCACCTGGAGGAGTGCGGGCCGTGTCTGCAGCAGTTCGGCATCGAGCGGCAGATCAAGGAACTCGTCGGCCGAAAGTGTGGCGGCGATCGCGCTCCGGATGGACTGAAGCAGCGGGTGCTGCTGCACCTGAGAACAGTGGTGGTGGAAGCCGACAGCCGGTGAGCATCGTAGCGAGCGCCAGCGAGCGAGGAGCGGAGCCGGCGCGGAGGCGACAAATGGGCGTGGAAGCCGACAGCCGGTGAGGGCCCAATGCCTGAGGTGATCCTGGTCGCCGGGCGCGGCCCGATGGCCAGCCGGGCGATCAGGTCCTGCCAAGAGGCGGGTGCCAAGGTTGTCGCGGTGTATTCCGAGGCCGACGCCAACGCCCAGCACGTCCGGTTGGCCGACGAATCTGTGCTGCTCGGTGCGGCGGAGCCAGAGACTTCCTACCTCGACATCGCTGCTGTCGTCGAGGCGGCTCAGGTCAGCGGCGCCCAAGCGGTCCTGCCCGTCCACACCATCCTCGCCGGCTCGTCTGAGTTCGCTCGTGCCACCAGCCGGGCCGGTCTGCTCTGGATCGGAGCCGAGCCGGACGCGCTGGAGGCTGCGCGTCAGTACGGATGGGGAGCTGAGGTGTCCGACGGAGGCGAATCACCCGGCTGGGTCATCGGGCTGGCCGATGGATTCCGGATCGATGGCTTGGTAGTCCGACGGACGCGGGCAGGCGGTGCGAGCCTGTGTTGGACCAGCGCGGAGGAACCGGACGCCCTTGCAATCAACGGACTCCCGCCGTCGGCAGAGATCCTGGCCGCGCTGTCGGAAGTGGTGGTGGAACTGGGCTGGCGTGGACTGGTGTCTGTCGCATTCAGCCCGAACGGCGCCCCCGTCGGAGTCCGAGGTGGCGTCTGCACCGAACTCGGACTCGTCGAACTCCGGGCGGGGCGCGATCTCGTCCAAGCGGCCACCGCTCTGGCCGAGCATGTCTCGCCACCGGCCGGGTCGTCTGGCGCGCCGGCGGCGGTCGGCGGCACCGTGCGAGCCACAGCCGTACCGGGGGAGGGCAAGGGAGTCTCGATAACTCAGTTGACCGGACCGGTCGGCCTGGACGTCCAGTGGGAGCCAGGGTATGCCGCAGGAGATCAGCTGTCGCCGTGGTACGACCCTGTTCTCGCCGTCCTGGGGGTGCCGGGCGGTGACTTGTCTGTTGCGGTGAACGCGTTTCTCCACGCCGCCTCGACAGTGAGTGTTGCCGACGTCCCCAACGATCTCGACCAGCTTCGGGCACGCGCCGACGACGTCGCCGGCCGGCTGCAAGACGGTTCGCCGTGACCGTGCTTGGATGAGCGTCGACGACGCATTCTTCGCCGTGGAGGAGCCATGAGCAGGGTGGTGGAACAGATCCAGGCCGAGATGGTGTCCAACGTCTTGAAGATCGTTGTCACCGTCGGCGACCAAATCGGCCCCGGTGACACCGTGGTGATCCTCGAGTCCATGAAGATGGAGATACCGGTGGTGTGCGAGTCCGGCGGAGTGATCACCGAGATCGCCGTCCACGAGGGCGAAGTCATCCAGGAGGGTGACCTGATCGCTGTGATCGACAGCGATCAGGTCGCTGAGCCGCTAGTCCCCTGACACGTCGAGGTCCAGCACGTAGGCCAGGAGCTTCTCACCGGGCAGCGGGGACCAGTCCAACTCCGGTGCCCGGAGGAACCCGAGCGCCTCGTACCGTCGATGTGCCGCGAACATCCGGTCCCCGGTTGAAATCACCATCCGCCGCTTGCCGGCCGTCCGAGCCAGCCGCAGACACGCTTGGATCAAAGCCGTACCCACGCCCCGGCCACGGGCGGCCGGCGACACCGCAAGCATCCGGAATTCGGCATCGTCCCCTGAGACGGCGAGTTCGGCGTACGGACCGCCGTCCAGGACCAGAGCCACGGCGCCCAGGAGCCGATCCGCCGCGTCGACGGCGACGAGCACATCGGTGTGCCGCGCCCGGTTCTCGGCATTGGCCAGGCTGGCGGAGTACTCCTCGGGAGCCAGGCGCTCGTCCCGGTAGACGCCGACGGTGAGCGCGCCGACCGCGGCCAGTTCGTCGCTACGCACCGGGCGGATCGTCGTGGGCATCACGACGCAAGAACCTACGCCCGCATCGAGTGCGCGAGGCACCTACTCTTGGCCTGGTCATGTCCGCGCTATCCGACCTGCTCAGCGAGCAGACTGACCTCGGGTCGGATGCGGCGGCGCACCTGCAGCAGCTGGTGGGGGATTGGCAGATCCTCGCCGACCTCGCTTTTGCCGACCTGCTTCTCTGGGTCCGGACCCGCGACGGAGAGCTGTTGTGCGTGGGACACGTCCGACCCACGACGGCTCCCACCTCGCATCCCATCCATGAAGTCGGCCGCCGGGTCCCCGCCGGTGAGCTGAGCTGGCTGGACCGTGCTCTGACGGCCGGAGGTATGATTCGCGACCGGGACCCGGAGTGGGGCAACGGAATTCCGATCCGGCCGGAAGGCATTGCGGTACGCCATGCTGGCCGGGTGATCGCTGTGCTGGGTCGGGACACCAACCTGCAGGCCCCGCGCTCACCCTCGGAGATGGAGCTGGCCTATCTCGATGCCGCCGGAGAGTTGTTCCACATGGTGACCGAGGGAAGCCTTCCCACCCCTGAGGGAGGGAGCTCCGACCCCTTGGGCCCGCGGGTCGGGGACGGTTTTCTTCGGCTGGACACCACTTGGGTGGTGCGCTACGCAAGCCCTAATGGCCTGTCGGCATTCCGGCGGATGGGGTTGACCGCGGACCTGGTCGGTCGTGAGCTTGCAGAGGTCGGTCGGTCACTCATCGCGGCCTGGAACGGCGGCGACGTCAGCGAATCCGAACCCGACGCGATCAGGCGAATACGCACCGCACTGGCCGCCGCCACTCCACAAACCGGTGAATTCTCCGCCGGTTCGGTCACCGTCGCCTATCGGATCATCCCACTGAGCCGCAGGGCCACCTCCTACGGTTGCGTCGTGCTGCTGCGGGACATGACCGATCTCCGGCATCGCGACCTGGCGCTGCAGTCCAAGGACGTCTCGATCCGCGAGATCCACCATCGGGTCAAGAACAACCTGCAGACCGTGGCCGCCCTGCTACGCCTGCAGGGCCGCCGGATGCACCACCCCGCTGCCCGTAAAGCCTTGGCCGAGTCCGTACGGCGAGTCTCCTCGATTGCCCTGGTCCACGAGACACTGGCCGCCTCTCGGGACGGGTCAGCCGACCTCGATGGAATCCTGGACGCGCTCATCCCGATGATCAGCGATGTCAGTGCGTCCCGGCCAGGCGTCCGGATCGAACGCGATGGACATCTCGGTGAGCTGTCAGCCGAATTGGCGACGCCGCTGGTGATGGTCCTGACCGAACTCCTGCACAACGCCGTCGAACACGGCTACGCCGAACGCGACAAAGGACAAGTGGTGATCACTGCCGAGCGGATCCTCGGCCGGCTGACCGTGCGGATCAGCGATGATGGCAGAGGTCTTCCGCAAGGCTTCTCGCTGGAGGCCAGTGACTCGCTGGGTCTGCAGATCGTACGGACGCTGGTCGAATCGGAGATGCGGGGTTCCATCCGACTGACCCGGCGACGTGCTGGTCCTAGCGACTCCGGCACCGAGGCAGTCCTGACCGTGCCGCTGCCCCGCTAGGTTGCCTGGCTGGTGGAATCAGGCGATGTGTGCGCGCGGCTGCGAGCTACGCCGCTTCAGGGCACGGCGCTCGTCCTCGGACAGTCCGCCCCAGACGCCGGAATCCTGTCCGGTGGCCAGGGCCCAGTCCAGGCACTCCCGGGCGGCGGGACAACGACGACAAACTGCCTTGGCCTGCTCGACCTGAAGCAGCGCCGGGCCGGTCGTCCCAATCGGGAAGAACAGCTCGGGATCCTCGTCGCGACACAGGGCGCGATGGCGCCAATCCATTGGGAACACTCACTCTCGACTGAACGAACACGGAACGATACTGTCAATTTGTCGCGCTGTGAAACGATCCGGCACGCCTCGGCGCCCGTCAACCGATAACCGCCAGACCAGCCGCAACGCACCTGCTCTTTGTGAATGCTTTCACAAGTGCGCCCGATGTCAAGACCTCCAGCCAAGACGAATCCATCTCGGCGCCCCGTATCGCGTACACATGGACCGTCGGTGGCGCTTCAGGCCCGGTCTTTGAGCCCGGAACGCGCCGGCAGAGCCACCACGCGCAACGCATCGGGGACGCTGCGCAGAGTCAGTTCCTGACGCTGCCCGGCCCAGTCGCCGTCAACCTGCCAGTCCAGCGGAGATTCGGCGGACAACCGGATCCACGCGACGTCGTGGCAGGTCAGCGCGCGGCGACCGCGCGGTCCGGCCCCCCGCTGCATGCTTTGTCGCACGTGGCCCAGCATGCGAGTGACGCCGACCTTGCGCAGGGCAAAGACGTCCAGGCCCGTCTCGAAGCCTGCCTGCGGGCTGGGGGCGACCGGCCGGGAGCCCACGTAGGTCCACGGGTTGACGTTGCTGACCAGACACAAGAACACAGCCGGTACCGGACTGCGCCCAGGCAACTCGACGGTCAGGTGCGGGTGCCTTCGCCCGGATCCGGTGAGAAACTCGCTGACCGCCGCGCTGATGTAGAGACCAGGAGAGGCGCGACGTCCAGCAGCACGGCGACGCTCGACCCGAGCGACCACGTCGGCATCGAAGCCCAGGCCGCTGGTGAACGTGAACCACCGCTCGTCAGCCTGGCCCAAGGAGACTGTCCGGGACTGATCGGCTCGTAACAACTCGATGATCTCCGCGGTGGCCTCGATCGGATCGCGGGACATGCCCAGCGCGCGAGTGAACACGTTGGTCGACCCGCCCGGAACTGCGGCCAACATCGGGACATCGGGCCCGGGACCGGCCGAGAGCAGGCCGTTGACAACTTCGTTGATCGTGCCGTCACCGCCGAGGGCGACCACCACATCCAGTCCGTCGAGACGGGCCTGTTTGGCCAGTTCATGGCCGTGTCCTCGGTGAGTGGTTTCGACGACATCGACCTTGAGTTCACTGGCCAGTGCACGCGCCAGGACGTTTCGGGTCTTGACGGTGGTCGTGGTGGCTACCGGGTTGACCACCAGAATCGCGCGCACGAGGGTTCAGGCTACCCAGACCGCCGGCCAGCCCCGCGGCCACCGCGTACGGTCGCCCCCGTGGCTGAGTCAGACGGCGGCGACGACCCGCGGAGCCGGGCTCCCACCTCGGTGCTGCGGGCAGCTGTGATCGTGGCGCTGGAGGGGGTCGCGGTACTGGCACTGGGACCGATTCTGCTGATCGGGGGCATCCAGAGGAGCCGGCCCGACAGCCTGAGCCGAGCTTGGGCCGAGGTCGTGATCGCCATTGCGGCTGGCGTCCTGATTCTGTTTCTGGCTCGGGCGCTGTGCAGGGTGGCCGGATGGAGCCGGGCACCGGTGTTGGTGATCCAGATCCTGGCCGC
>JACCUF010000248.1 GCA_013811975.1 Geodermatophilaceae bacterium
CCGGAGAGCAATCCCTGATCGATGCGGTGACTCGAGCCAAGAAGGACGCCCGCAACCAGGGCTGCGATGACCTGCTCGCCTTTGCCACCTCGGCGGTACGGGATGCCTCGAATTCCTCGTCGGTCCTTGGCCGCGTCAAGCGCGAGACCGGAGTCGAGTTGGGAGTCCTGACCGGTCCCGAGGAGGCCCGATTGACGTTCCTGGCCGTGCGCCGCTGGTACGGCTGGAGCGCCGGCCGATTACTGGATCTCGACATCGGCGGCGGTTCTCTGGAGATGGCCGTCGGGGTCGACGAGGAACCCGAACTAGCGATCTCGGTGCCGCTGGGTGCTGGTCGAATGGCGCGGGACTTCCTCCGCGGTGATCCACCGGACAAGAAGGCGCTGGCGGGACTGCGCGAGTATGCCGAGGCGACATTGGACAAGCCCGTCAAGGAGATCGCCGCCATCGGGGCCAGCGACCGGATCGTCGCGACGTCGAAGACCTTTCGCAGCCTTGCCCGGCTCACCGGTGCTGCGCCGTCGAGCGCCGGACCTCGAGTGGCTCGGCAGCTCACCTTGGAGGGCCTGGGCCAGCTGATCGGATTCATCTCGAGGATCTCCTCGGCCGACCTCGCCGAACTCGACGGCGTCAGCGCCACGCGGTCGCATCAACTGTTGGCCGGAGCGGTCGTTGCCGAGGTCGCCATGAGCATGCTCGGGATCGGTGCCGTGCAGCTTTGTCCCTGGGCGCTGCGCGAAGGCGTCATCCTGAGACGCCTGGACTGGCTGGAGGGGGTGTGATGAGCCGCGAGGGCGGGAGCATCGCAGGGCCGGTCACGGCCCGAGGAGCGGACCGACCGGTGGGCGCAGCGAGCGAGGCCGGACAACAATGACATCTCCGAGCGAGGGCGAACTGGACAGGAATGATTCGTCGAGCGACGACCGAGGATCAGGCGGCGCGGCGTCGACCGCGTCACGAGGGCTCGCCGACATCCTGCGCGAGGCCGGGATCAGCACATCCGGAGCGGGAGGGCGTCGCCGGCGTCAAGACGACACCGACACCGACACCGACATCGAGAACGCTGGAACCGACGATGTGCGGATCGTGCAAGACGCGAATACCGAGGATGATGCCGACTGGGACACTTGGAACGATGTCGGCGGTCTCAGCTCCTACCTCCGTGCGCGAACCGATCCCGCCGCGATGGGCAACGCGATGGACAACGCGGCGATGGGTAACGCCGCGACGGACAACGGCGATGGAGATTCGCAGCCACCCCGGACCGACACCGGACCGGTGCTGACTCTCGCGTGGGTCACCCCCGGCACCGACCGGTCGGAGACCTCCGTGTCGCGGACCAGCCCGGCATCGAGTCCGCCCGAGCGATCCGTGGGCGCACCGGCGACGGGAGGCAGCCCACACTCGACGACCGTCCCATCCCCCGAGCCTCTTCCCACCGAATCCGGTTCGAGGACTGCCCCGTCACACGCCACTCGCTCATCGTCAGCGTTGGCGACAGCTCCGGAAGACGACCCAGACGAGGAGGATTCGGCGGTTCCGCGGACATCGGGCGTGCTCAGCTGGGCGATCCTCGGTGTCGAGCTCCTGGCCGCGCTCGGACTGGGGGTGGCGGCCTGGTACGCGTTCTCCGCTCTGTGGGACCTGTTGCCCTACGTCGCGGCTTTCGCCGGTTCCTTGGTAGTGACGGGGCTGGTGGCCGTGGCCGGCGCGCTGCGGGCGCGTACCGGTCGTAACCCGCTAGGACTGCCGACACTGTGCATCTTGGTCTTCGCCGGCACCGTGCTCGTCGTGCTACCGGCCGCGACCCTGATCGTTCCTTAGCCGCCGTACAGATAACGTCGCGCCATGCTCCGAGAGTTGATCCTCGCTGCCGCGGGCAACGAAACCGTCAAGAAGGCGGTCGCGGGCGCCCCGATCAGCCGGGAGGTCGTCAGCAGGTTCGTGGCCGGTGAGCAGATCGAGGACGCGGTACGCGCTACCCGCGAGTTGGCCGAGCAGGGGCTGGCGGCCAGCCTCGACCACCTCGGAGAGGACACCACCGACCTGGCTCAGGCGGTGGCGGCCACCGAGACCTACATCGGGCTGCTCGAACGGCTGGCCGCCGAGCACCTGACACCCGCGGCCGAGGTCAGCATCAAGCTCTCCGCCGTGGGTCAGAGCGTCGATGAGGACTTCGCTCTTGCCAGGGCGCGCGAGGTCTGCGCCGCGGCCGATCGCGCCGGCACCACGGTGACCCTCGACATGGAGGATTACACCACCACTGATTCAACCCTGGCCATCCTGCAGACCCTGCGCCGGGAGTTCCCTCGGACCGGTGCGGTCGTCCAGTCCTACCTCCGGCGTACCGAAGCCGACTGCCTTGGCCTGGCCGGTCCCGGCTCACGGGTACGGCTGTGCAAGGGCGCGTACGCCGAACCCGAGGAAGCGGCCTACCAGGACAAGCACGAGGTGGACTTGTCCTACGTGCGCTGTCTGAACGTGCTGATGGCCGGCAAGGGTCGCCCGATGATCGCCACTCACGATCCGCGGCTGATCGCCATCGCCGGCGAACGCGCCGCCCGGTACGGCCGGATGCCCGAGTCCTGGGAGTACCAGATGCTCTATGGGACCCGGCCCACCGAGCAGAAGCGACTCATCGAGCTCGGGCACACTGTGCGGGTCTACGTGCCTTTCGGTCAGGAGTGGTACGGCTATCTGATGCGTCGTCTTGCCGAGCGACCGGCGAACGTCACCTTCTTCCTGCGAGCGGTGGCGACGAAAGGATGAAGACTGCAATGAGATTGGCCATTCTGGGTGGCGGAAAGATCGGCGAGGCGCTGCTCTCCGGCCTGTTGCGCGGTCCACTGGCCGTGGATCAGATAGTGGTTAGCGAGCACCACGCCGACCGGGCAAGTTATCTTGCGCAGACTTATTCCGTACGGGCGCTCTCGGTCGAGGACGCCGTACGTGCCTCAGACGTCCTGCTGATCGCGGTCAAGCCACAGGACATCGCGACCCTGCTCGCCGAGATCGCACCCCATGCTGAGGGACAGGTTGTGATCTCGGTGGCGGCCGGCATCACAACCAAGCGGATCGAGGCGGTACTACCGCCCGGCACCCCGGTGGTCCGGACGATGCCGAACACTCCGGCGCTGGTCGATCAGGCGATGACCGCGATCAGCGCCGGTGCGCACGCCACCGAGGAGCACCTGGCCGCCGCGGAAAGCGTGCTGGCCAGTGTCGGGCGAGTGATCCGGGTGCCGGAGTCCCAGCTCGACGCGGTCACGGCTCTGTCGGGCAGCGGCCCGGCTTACTTCTTCTTCCTGGTCGAGGCGATGATCGATGCCGGGATCCTGCTCGGCCTGCCGCGTACGGTGGCTGCCGAGCTCATCGTGCAGACCGCCCTGGGCTCGGCCACGATGTTGCGGGATACCGGCGAGCACCCGGTACAGCTGCGGGAGGCGGTCACCTCACCCGGCGGTACGACGATCATGGCCATCCGCGAGCTCGAGCGTCACGGCGTACGCGCGGCGCTGCTGGCTGCCATCGAAGCTGCGCGGGACCGCTCTGTGGAGCTGGGGAAGGCTGACGACTGAGCGAGTTTGGATCCCGCCGATGCATCACCGGGCAGGTCACGCGCTTTTCGGTGGCTCCCAGCTATCGCTTCTGTCACATGCGTACCGCTACTGTCACGCCAGCACGTGAGTGTCAGCCGGCGGGGAAGCCGACAGCCGACACGGGGGCGAAGGTTCGGTGAATGAGAGACTATGGGGACCCAATCTGAATCGGGTTCGCCCGAACGTCGCGCAAGCGCCGGCTCCGGCGATCCCGCCGCTCTGCCACGCTCGGCTGAATTACCCCGTCGTGGAGACGGCCAGAGTGAGGACGAGCGGCGCAAGATCGGTGAGAGTTCTTTCGGCGGCTTGTCATCGGTGGCGTTCCTGACCGTGGCCGAGGTAGCCAGCCTGATGCGGGTGTCCAAGATGACCGTCTACCGGCTGCTGCACTCCGGAGAGTTGGCCGGGGTCCGCGTCGGTCGCTCCTTCCGCGTACCCGAGTCTGCGGTGCACAACTACTTGCGGGACGCCTTCAACGACACCGCCTAAGCCTGGATCCGTGGATCCGTGGATCCGTGGATCCGTGGATCGACGGGGTTGGCCAGCGCTGGGCAGACCAGCCGCCCCACCCTGCCTGAAAGTGCCTTTCGATGCAGTGATAATCAGGACTTTGACAATCCCGATTCTCCCTGCACAGAAGGCACTTTCGCGGTTACCGCCCCGAACGATCAGCTTGTCACTCCACGGATCGAGGCTAAGGTAGGCCGCAATGGGAAGGCACAGAGAGGATGCCGTGTCGGGTGCGCCAGACGAAGAACTTGGTCGGCCCGACCAATTCGGCGACTACGACACCGACTCCACGCCGCGCATCGTCGCTTCACCGGTAAGCCGCAGGCAAGTCGGCCTCGCGGTCGTCGTGGCCTTGCTGGGCATCGTTCTCCTCGTCGTCGGCATCATCACACTGATCACGCCAGACGATCCATCCAGCGCCAGCGGCCAGGACACCCCCGCCGCCGGTGCGGCGCCGTCAGTAACGACCGGCGCAGCCGCTACGACGACTCCTTCGACCGCCCCCACGACGTCGGCCGCGCCGCAGTCTCCTGCGGTGCTACCCGTCACGGTGCTGAACAACAGCCCCGACCAGGCGGCTGGCCTTGCCACTCGGGTGGCCGCGGCGCTCGAGGCCGGAGGTTGGCCCATCGTCGAGTTGCTGAACTATGACCAGACCCAGTTGACCGCGAGCACCGTCTTCTTCACTCCCGGGAATGCCGCCGAAGAGGCAGCTGCCCAGGCCCTGGTGATCCAGTTCCCGGAGATCTCCGGGGGAGCACAGCCGAGATTCGAGGGTCTGGCCGGCACCGGCCTGACCGTGGCCGCCGTCGGGGATTGGTTGCCCTAGGCGTCGAGGTCCTGAGCGACGAGTTCGGCCAGCGTCTCCAGAGCGGACTCGGCGCCCTCGCCTTCGGCGGCGAGAACGACCTCGTCACCATGCTTGGCTCCCAACGTCATCAGCCCGAGGATGCTCGACGCGTCGACGGGCCCCCTGTCCTGCGTGCCCTCGACGCCGGTCACGGCGATGGTGACCGTGACGGTCTGCTCAGCGGCGGCCTTGGCGAACAAGGCAGCCGGGCGGGCGTGCAGACCGACCTTGCTGGCCACAACGGCGCGACGCTCGGGCATGAGGACTCCTGTTGTCTCTAGGGGGTTTCATTGAGGATGCTCGCCACCGACTCCCGGGCAACGATCGGTGACTCGCTCGACACGGCCGCTTTGCTCAACTGGACGCATCGGGCCTGGCTGAGTTCGGCGAGCGCAGCGCCGACCGCGGGAAGCGCGCGTGGTGTCATCGACAGGCTGGTCACGCCAAGGCCCACCAGGACGCAGGCCAACAGCGGGTCCGCGGCCGCCTCGCCGCACACCCCGACCGGACGACCGGTTCGGGCTCCTGCCTCAGCAGTCATCGCGATCAGCTGCAGCAGGGCCGGCTGCCAGGGATCGTTCAGTGCCGCCAGCGCCCCGAGTTGACGGTCGGCAGCCATCGTGTACTGGGCGAGATCGTTCGTGCCGATGCTGGCGAAGTCGCAGGCCGCGAGCACCAGGTCGGCCGTCAGCGCGGCCGAGGGTATCTCGACCATCACTCCGGCGGTGGGCAGACCTGCCTCGTGCGCCTGATCGGTGAATGCCCTCGCCTCCTCGGCGGTGGCCACCATCGGGGCCATCACCCAGACCTCCGCACCGGAGCCGGCGGCCGCCCGCGCGATCGCGGTCAGCTGATCCCCGAGTACCTGCGGGGAACCCGTGGCCGTACGCAAGCCACGCACCCCGAGCGCCGGATTCGGCTCGCCGTCGGCGGTCACGAACGGCAGTGGCTTGTCCGCACCGGCGTCCAGCGTTCGCACGACAACCCGGCGGCCGCTGAAGGCGGCGAAGACCCGCTCGTAGGCCATCACCTGCTCGTCGACCGATGGCGCCTCGGCCCGGTCCAGGAAGCAGAACTCCGTACGGAACAGCCCGACGCCCTCCGCGCCGGCCGCAACCGCAGCCTCGACGCCGGACGGGTCACCGACGTTCGCGTAGAGCCTGACCCGGTGCCCGTCGGATGTGGCACCGACGGCCTGCAGCGACGTTTGTCCCTGCACCTTCGCCCCAGCTGTGCTGCGCTGCTCCGCGGTAGGATCGATCACCACGGTGCCCTGCGCCCCGTCGACGAGCACCCATGTGCCGTCGGCCAGATCGGTGGCACCCGCGACCGCGACCACCGCGGGTAGGCCCAGCGCTCGGGCCAGGATGGCGGTATGGCTGGTCGGGCCTCCCTGCTCGGTCACCAGCGCAGCCACCTTCGACGGATCCAGGGTGGCGGTGTCGGCCGGTGCCAGATCGCGGGCTACCAGGACGTAGGGCTGATCGCGTACCGGGATGCCCGGAGCCGGACGTCCGGTCAGCGCCGCCACGAGACGATCCCGTACGTCCTGAACGTCGCGGACCCGCTCGGCCATGTAGCCGCCGAGCGAGGAAAGCTGCTCTGCGACGTGTTGGGCCGCGTCCCACACGGCCCGCTCCGGTCGGCTGCCCTGGCCGATACGGGCCTTCGCGTCGCCGAGCAGCGTCGCATCGAGCGCCATCATCGCCGTCGCCTCGAGCACCTCAGCGGCGTCGTCTCGTCCAGCCTGCCGGGCGGTTTGCGCCCGTGCCGACAGTTCTGCACCGACTGTGCTCGACGAACTGTCCAACAGAACAACAGCCGCCTCGCGGTCTGACCCCTCGCTCAGCTCCCCATCCTCAGCCGGTTCGCCCACCGGCGGTGGCATCGCGGCGACCGGACCGACAGTCCGGCCGCTCGCGACACCGATTCCGCGTAACTCCTTCACCCACGCTCGTTTCTGGAAGTGCCGTCAGCGCTGTCCCGTTCATTGCTGGTGCGCTCAGCCGCCCGATCAAGACTGGTCTCGCCGCTGTCGTCGACCCGGCGTGACTTCGACGGATCGGCGTCGACATCGGCCTCGACTTCGTCCTCTTCGCGACCGGTGGTGCGCAGGTTCCACTTGACGATGACCCAACGGAAGAGGAAGTAGTAGATCGCCGCGAAGACCAACCCGATCGGGATCAGCAGGAGCGGCTTCTGGGCGATGCCGAAGTTGAGTACGTAGTCGATTGCGCCCGCCGAGAAGCCGAATCCGTGGTGGATGTCCAGAGCGTTGACCAGGGCCATCGAGACTCCGGTCAGTAGCGCGTGGATCAGGTAGAGCGGCCAGGCCACGAACAGGAACGCGAATTCGATCGGTTCGGTGATGCCGGTGACGAAGGAGGTGAGCGCCGCGGCGCTCATGATGCCCAACACGGCCTTCTTCTGGCTCGGCCTCGCAGTGTGCGCGATCGCCAGTGCAGCAGCGGGCAGCGCGAACATCATGATCGGGAAGAAACCGGTCATGAAGATCCCCGCATCGGGGTCCCCGGCGAAGAAGCGGGTCAGATCACCCTGGGTCCCCTCGTACTCGCCAACCTGGAACCAGAGCAGTGAGTTGAGGATGTGATGCACGCCCAGGGGAATCAGCAGCCGGTTGAACACCCCGAATATTCCGCCGCCGACTACGGCACTACCGGTGAGCGCCTCACCGAGGTTGGTCAGCAGGTAATCGAAGACCGGGTAGAGCAGAGCCATCACAACGCCCAGTGCGATGGCCGCGAAAGCGGTGATGATCGGAACGAAGCGGCGGCCGCCGAAGAAGGCGAGGTAGTCCGGCAGCTTGATCC
>JACCUF010000268.1 GCA_013811975.1 Geodermatophilaceae bacterium
ACCGGCCTCGGCATGATCGGCGGGGACAAGCGAAACGAACCTCTGGCCGTGACTCAGCTGCTGCTGCTCTACCACTTGTTCGAAGCCGCCCGCTAGCGGGTGGGCCGTCAGCCAGCGTCTAGGCGACTCAGAATGGCGGCTATGACCTCGGCACCGGCACTGGTCTCGAATATCGCCTGGGCATGGGCGGAACCCTCGACTGCGAGCACCTCGTTGTCCTGTCCCGCCGCATCGGCGATCAGTTGCTCGATCGAGCCGGCCGCCCCCTCGTCCTGGCTGTAGATGAAGAACTTCGGGCCGTCATTGAGCGCGGCCACGTCGCCACCGGCCGGGGAGAGCAACACAAGTTGGTCGTAGCTGTCCGGATTGTCCACCGCAGCGTCGATCACGGCGGCACCGCCAGCACTGGCGCCGAGCAGGGCAACCTCCTGTGCACCGCGTTCGGCTTTCAGGTAGTCCACGGCGGCGATCAGGCTCTCGGTCGAGGTGTCCTCGACCGCCAGTACGGCCATGCCTTCGTCGGCGAACTGCACGGCCTGCAGTTCCCAGCTGACGGCATCGAAAGCGGCCCCGTGTACGAGCACCACTCCGTAGTCGCCCTCACCCCAGACCAACGCGTCGGCGGGGCCCACCTCGACTCGCTGTCCGGACCCGTCGCCGCCTTCGACGCCGTCATCCGGATTCGCCTCGGAGGATGCAACTCCTGGGGCGGGGCCATCCCCGTCGGCGCTGCAGCCGACCAGCGCGACGAGGACGGCGGCGGTCAGAGCGGCGCGTGCTCGAATCCCTGATCGGCGCGACAGCTTTGCGGGCAGGGTGGAAAGTGTCCAGAACTGTCCGGGTCGTGCCAAAGGACTCCGCATTTCACCAGTCTCAGGACACGAAGGTGAGCACTGAGTGAGGTCGTCGTGCAAAGCTGCCTGCGTGGCCGAGTTCATCAACGTTCCTGCATTCATCGCTGGTCTCCCAAAGGCCGAATTGCATGTCCACCTCGTGGGCTCCGCGTCAGTGCCGACCGTTCTCGAGTTGGCCCGCCGGCACCCGGATTCCGGTGTTCCCACCGAGGCCGAGGCACTGAGCGCGTTCTACGAGTTCACCGATTTCGCGCACTTCATCGAGGTCTATATCGCGGTCAACTCGCTGATCCGGACGCCTGAGGACATCGAGGCTCTCGTCGTCGGGATCGCTGCCGACATGGCGGGCCAGAACGTCCGGTACGCCGAGGTCACCGCCACACCGGACAGCCATCTGCTGGTCGGGATCGCCGCCGAGGACATCGCAGCGGCGTACACGCTCGGTCGGGCCCGCGCGTTGGCCGAGCACGGTGTCGAGCTGGCGTGGATCTTCGATATTCCTGGTGAACTCGGCCTGCCGTCAGGCCTGCGGACGATCGACTGGGTAGAGCAGTACGCCCCACAGGGGAGCGTGGCTTTCGGCCTCGGTGGCCCGGAGCAGGGCATCGGTCGCCCGCAGTTCGCACCTGTGTTCGCCCGAGCCCGTGCCTTGGGCCTGGCCAGCGTTCCGCATGCCGGCGAGACAACCGGCCCGGAAACGGTCTGGGATGCGATCAATTCCCTTGCCGCACATCGGATCGGGCACGGTATCGCAGCCGCACAAGATCCGGCTCTGATGGATTACCTTGCCGAGCACGCCATTGGGCTCGAAGTGTGCCCGACGTCGAATCTGCGCACCCGCGCGGTCGCTCGGATCGAGGACCATCCCTTTCCGGTCCTGCGCGAGGCCGGCGTCACGCTCACCCTGAACTCCGACGATCCCGGCATGTTCGCCACGACGCTGTGTCATGAGTACGAGCTTGCCCATACCGTCTTCGGGTTGTCCTCGGTCGAACTGGCCGACCTGTCTCGTGCCGCGGTGCGGGTGTCCTTCCGCAGCGAGACCGGCAAACGGGAGCTGCTCGCCGAGATCGACGCCTACGAACGAGCCCGACTGCCCACCCCGTCGTGATCTGGACCTTTTGCGGTTTTGGCGGCAGGTTCACGGCGTGTCGCCGCAATAAGGTCAAGATCACGACCCAAAACCGGTGGGTCAGGTCAGCGGCGGCGGGCCAGGTCTGCCGCGCCGACGATGCCGGCCTGGGCTCCGAGTTCAGCGAGTGCGACCGTCGGCGCCTGCCGGTAGTCGCGTCCCGTCAGGCCGGACAGGAACGCTTCCTCGGTTGGCCGGCGCAGCAGCTCTCCAGCATCCGACACCCCGCCGCCGAGGACGAACATGTCAGGGTCGAGCAGGGCCGCCAACGAGGCCAGTCCACCGCCGAGCCAAGCCCCGATCACAGCGAAGGCTTCTAACGCGGCCGGGTCACCCTCTCGGGCGGCCTGAGTCACCTCGGGACCGGTGATGCCTTCGGGCTCGCCGTCACCCAGTTCGAGCATCCGCGCGCCGTACTCGGGTGAGACGTCGGCGAGGTCACGCGCCTCGCGCACCAGGGCCCGACCGCTGGCATAGCGCTCGAGACAGCCGCGATTGCCGCACCCACAGCGGCGGCCGCCTGGTACGACGGTCAGGTGCCCGATCTCGGCAGCCATCCCGTTGTGGCCGCGATAGAGCCTTCCGTCCAGTACGACGCCGCCGCCGACGCCGGTGCCGATGGTCAGTAGCACCATCGAGTCGACCTTGCGGGCGGCCCCGAACTGGGCCTCACCCCAAGCCGCAGCGTTTGCGTCGTTCTCGACCACGGCGGGCAACCCGGAACTGCGCTCGACGCTGGCCCGCAGCGGTTCGTCACGCCAGGCCAGATTCGGTGCGAAGACGACGGTCGAACGCTGTGCATCGATGAATCCCGCGGCCCCCAGACCGATCGCCTCCACGTCATGACTGGCGCGGAGTTCGGCGATTACCTCGATGATCACTTCGACGGTCTTGGCCTGGTCGTCGGCGGGCGTGTCACGTTTGGCGGTGGCCAGGACGGTGCCGTCGGAGTCGACAACGCCCGCAGCCACCTTCGTACCGCCGACGTCGACACCGATGGTCAGGCTCACAGTCGCCCTTCCTCGTGCGACGCGCGCACCGCTCGATCACTCCGCCTCGCGCGCATCAGCGACTCGTTTTCCAGCGCGGTGCCATAGGCACGATGGTAGGGCGCGACGGCGATCTGCTTGGCTGGCGGCATGAAACCCAGTCCACTCGGCTCGCGGATCGCGAAGGCCATCGGCGGACTCCTGACCCGCTCCCCGCGTGCAGTCACGCCGTACCCGGGTGACTACATCGGCACAGTGGACATCTCCTACTGCCCAGATCTTGACGGTGATGCCGATCCGGGCGAGGTGGTCTGGGGCTGGATCCCGTACGAGGACGACCACAGCAGAGGCAAGGATCGGCCGTCGCTGGTGATCGGGCGGGACGGCAGATGGCTGTTGGTGCTGATGCTCACGAGCAAGGACAAAGACCGCAGCGACGGTGCCGAGAACCGGCACGAGATCTGGGTAGACATCGGTAGCGGCCCGTGGGACCGCGAGCGCAGGCCCAGTGAGGTCCGGGTGGACCGGGTGATCAGGCTCGCCGAGGGTGCCGTACGGCGCGAAGGGGCGATCTTGGACGAGGAGCGGTTCGAAACCGTGGCCGCTGCCCTACGTCTGAATCCCAGCACCTGATCATCGACCCAAGTCTTCCTCCCAGAACTCGGCGGTACGGCGGCCGCGGGCGAGGTCACGGCTGTTCTCGGCGTCCCGCAACTCGACCCGGCGGATCTTGCCGCTGATCGTCTTGGGCAGCTCGGCGAACTCGATCCGGCGAATCCGCTTGAACGGAGCGAGTCGGCTTCGGCAGTAATCCAGGATGTCCCTGGCGGTCTCGGCGCTGGGCTGGTGGTCCCCGCTCAGGACGACGAAGGCCTTGGGTACGGCTAGGCGTACCGGATCGGGTGAGGGCACAACCGCGGCCTCGGCCACGGCGGGATGCTCGATCAGCACGCTCTCCAGCTCGAACGGGCTGATTCGGTAGTCCGATGCCTTGAAGACGTCGTCCGCGCGACCGACGTAGGTGATGTACCCGTCCTCGTCGCGGGCAGCCACATCCCCGGTCCGGTAGTAGCCCCCTGCCATCACCTCGGAGTTGCGCTCGGTGGAGTCGCGGTAGCCATTCATCAAGCCGAGCGGCCGCGGATGGAGAGTCAAACAGATCTCTCCCTCGTCGGCCGGGTCTCCCTCAGGATTCAGCAGCACCACGTCGTACCCAGGCAGCGGCCGACCCATCGACCCGTCCTTGACCGGCTGGCCGGGGGAGTTGCCGACCATGGCTGTGGTCTCGGTCTGCCCGAAGCCGTCCCGGATGGTGAGTCCCCAGGCGGCGCGGACCTGGTCGATGATCTCGGCGTTGAGGGGTTCACCAGCGCCGATGACCTCGCGCAGCGCGACCTGATACGAGGAAAGGTCCTGTTGGACGAGCATCCGCCACACCGTCGGAGGAGCGCAGAAGGTGGTCACCTGGTGGTGGGCGATGGCCTCGAGCAAGGCGGCGGCGTCGAATCGGGTCTGGTTGACCATGAATACGGTGGCACCAGCGTTCCAGGGACCGAAGAAGTTGCTCCACGCGTGCTTGCCCCAGCCGGGCGAGCTGACGTTCAGGTGGACGTCACCGGGTTGTACCCCCATCCAGAACATCGTCGACAGGTGTCCGATGGGGTAGCTCGCGTGTGAATGCTCGACCAGTTTCGGTTTGCTCGTGGTCCCGGAGGTGAAGTACAGGAACAGCGGGTCGCCGGCCGGCGTCGGGCGCTCGGGCGCGAAGTCGGTCGACTCGGTCCCGACAGACTCGTCGTAGGAGGTCCATCCCTCGACCGGCGGACCGACTGCAATCCTGATGTCGACTGCCGGCAGGTCGGCCAGACTGGAGGTGAGGTCGCTACTGGTCACGACCACCCGCACGGCCCCACGCTCGAGACGGTCGGCGAGTTCCTCCCGACCCAAGAGGGTGCTGCTCGGGATGAGCACGGCACCGATCTTGGTGGCGGCCAGCATCGTGACCCACAGCGGCGTGACATTCCCGAGCATGAGCAGCAGCCTGTCGCCACGTCGTACGCCGAGGCCGAGCAGCAGGTTGGCCATCTGATTGGACAGCGCGCTCAGCTCACCGAAGGTGAACCGTTCCTCGCTGCCGTCAGCGTGTACGAGCCACAACGCCCGCGCATCCCGGTCGATCGCGTCGAAATGCTCCAGGGCCCAGTTGAATTCGCGCGGCTGCGGCCACCGGAATCCATCCACCGCGCCGGGATAGTCCTCGCGATGGGCCAGCAGGAAGTCGCGGGCGGCCAGAAAATCCTCATGTCCGGTCATGACGCCGACCATGGCAGTACGGAGATGCCGGGTCAACGATGCGCACGCACCCACTGGAAGCAGCGAACCCGGTGGCTACCTACTCGTCAACGGTCATCAGAAGCGGGAGAGCTGGCCCGGACGAAGCCTTAGGGAAAGCATCCGCGCGGCAGGAAGTACCAGCCCTGTTGGCCCACCCCGTTCGTCGATCCGCGGGACGGATCCCGCACCATGACATAGGCGCCGTCGCGACTCACGTAGCGCCACTTGACGATCGACCCCGGCACGAGGGAGGTCCTCACCAGCGAGCTGGCCTGGGTGCGGTCCCCCCGAGTGCCACAGTCATCGCGATGACAAACGCCGTTACGCTTCGAGGCCGTTCATCACGTTATGTAGCCCGTCAAGGCCCCCAAGATCAACCTCAGCACGACCAGCAGGCCAACGTATTGGAGGTCAGTGGACGCGGAGCCCGTCCTTCCAGACGGCGGAGACCAGCGGGACTCCAGGCCGGTAGGCGAGATGGATTGGGTTGGGGGCGTCGAGGGCCACCAGATCGGCCCGCGCACCGGGTGTGATACTGCCGATGTCGTTGCGGCGCAGAGCGGCTGCCCCGCCGACGGTGGCAGCGTGTACCGCTTCGTTCGGGGTCATCCCCATCTCCCGTACGGCCAGGGCGATGCAGAACGGCATGCTCGTCGTGTACGACGTCCCCGGGTTGCAGTCGGTTGCCAGGGCGACACTCACGCCGGCATCGAGCAGCCGGCGGGCATCGGGGTAGTTCGCGCGGGTACTGAACTCGGCACCGGGCAAGAGCGTTGCCACCGTGTCCGAACTGGCTAGCGCGTCGATGTCGGCCGCGGACAGATGGGTGCAGTGATCGGCGCTGGCCGCACCCATCTCGCAGGCGAGTTGGACTCCTCGGCCGGGCCCTAGTTGGTTGGCGTGGACCCGCGCACCGAGGCCAGCACGGCCACCGGCCAGCAGGACGCTGCGGGCGGCGTCGGCGTCGAAAGCGCCCCGCTCGCAGAAGACGTCGATCCAACGCGCGTAGGGCGCGCAGGCCGCCAGCATGTCCCCGCAGACGAGGTCGACGTAGTCGGCGGGCGTCCGTGCGTATTCCGGGGCGACGACGTGGGCGCCCAGGAACGTGGTCTCGGAGGTGAACTGCGCGGCCACCTGTAGGGAGCGGGCCTCGTCGTGAACCGTCAGCCCGTATCCGGACTTGATCTCGTACGTCGTGATGCCCGACGCGCGCATCTCCTTGGTCAACGCCGCCACGCGCGTGGTGAGAGCTTCGTCGCCAGCCGCTCTGGTTGCCTCCACGGTCGTGCGGATCCCACCCGCGCTGTAGGGCACGCCAGCCATCCGTGCGGCGAACTCCTCGGATCTGTCGCCGGCGAAGACCAGATGCGCATGAGAGTCGACGAATCCCGGAAGCACGCAGCGCCCACCGAGGTCAACTTGCTCGTCCGCGTCAGGCACCGAGCCGGCCGGTCCGACCCAGGCGATCCGGTCGCCGTCGATCAACACGGCCGCATTCGGCAGGTCGCCGAACTCCGCAGTCTGGGTGGTCAGGAGTCCGATTCCGGTGAGTTCAACGGTGGACACGCGACGATGCTATTCAGATGTCGGAACGCGCTGCTCCGACGGCCTCGAGGAGCAGCAGATGGCTTGACCCAGGGCCGTCACGACTGACAGGTGGGGCACCAATAGAGCTTGCGGGCAGCCAGCAGCTGCATCGCTATCGGCGTATCACAGACCCGGCAGGAC
>JACCUF010000271.1 GCA_013811975.1 Geodermatophilaceae bacterium
CCCGGTGAACACTGCACTGTCGGGCGAGTCTGCGAGGGTCTGTCGGATCAGCTGTTCGACCGCCAGTAGCTCCGCGCGCTGGTTGCTGACGAAGTCGACGTCGACGACTGCCCCGTGGCCCGGAACCACCGGCCCTCGCGCGAGGCCATGCACGCGGCCCAGCGTCGCAGCCCAGTCGAAGGGATAGGAGTCGTCGAAGCCCGGAGGGTTGCCCTCCTCGACCAGGTCGCCGGCAAATAGGACGGAACCCTCGCTGCCACAGTCGATCTCGACCACAAGATCCCCACCGGTGTGGCCGCGCCCGAGGAATCGCAGATCGATCATGCGATCGCCGACTGTCAGCTCAACGTCCTCCTTCACGAGGCGATCCGGCGGGTCGATGGGTGCAGACTGGATCCGATCCGCGACGTCGTCGCGGCCTGTGTCGCGGGCCAGTTGTACGGCTGCAGCACGCTGCAGTCCGCCGGACGCGGCGAGGTCGGCGGCAGCAGTGACGTGACCCCAGATCTCGGCGGGCCGGAACGCGGCGTTGCCGAAGCAGTGGTCCCAGTGCGCGTGCGTGTTTACGACCGTCCACGGATGAGGGGTGATTCGACGGACCGCCCCGATCAGGTCGGCCGCTTCGCCCAGATGTAGCCGGGTGTCGATGACCAGGCAGGCATCGTCCCCGACGACGAGGCCACAATTGAGATCCAGGGAGGCATGTCGCCGTACGAAGACGCGGTCGCCGACTTCTTGCCATGCCTCACCGGTGGTCATGTTTCCGATCCTCGCCTACCCGGCGTAGCTCCGATCCGAAGGCCGGCCGATCCGCGTCCAACGCCCCGATTTCTCAGTCGGTTAGGGCGCCGGTCCGGGGCTGGCTTGTGGCGGCCAGTCGGTTCGGGGTGGGGGTGGTCGGTGGGTGAGGTTGATCCGGGGTTGTCGGTTGGGGTCGATTCGAGCCGGTGGTCGGAGCCAGCAGAACAGGCCACCGTTGGCCTGGTCGGTCGGGCCGTCTTCGCACCAGGGGATCAGGTGATGTACCTGGGTCCAGCCTCGTGGGCCGTGCGCAGCCGGGCCACACGCATCCGCCGTCTCTGATTTCGATGGCCGTCCTCGGTGCTCCGGTGTACAGGCGGCGTTCCCGGCCGACATCGACGGGTTGGCCGTGGGCATTGAGGACGGCGGGGATGATCGCGGCGTCGCAGGCCAGCATCCGGGCCAGGGTGGGGCTGATCTCCGAGCCGTCGTCGAGTAGTCCTAGGCCGACCCGTTCGGTCAGGCAGGCCAGCGGGATGGTGACCCGGATCTGGGCCTTTCCACCGTCACCGCTGCTGGTCGTGGGGTGGTGCAGGCTGCGTCGGGATACCTCGACGATGGCGTCGTAGCGGCGCTGGGCTGGGGTGCGGTCGTCCTTGTCCTGGCCGAGGTCGGCGGTGATGCCGTCAGACCAAGGGGTGCACAGGGCCTCGAGTGCGGCGGTGAGCACCGCGTACCCGGCGGCGTCGTAGCGGCCCCGGATCAGGCCACCGGACCCGTACGGGTCCGGACTCAGGGTGAACTCGCGTTTCCCGAACGCGCGCTGCTCGTGGTCGCGGATCTTGGCCTCGTCCCGGGCTTGGACTCCGTCGGGGTCCAGGAGTTCCTCCAGCCGGCGGCCCAGCTGGCCGAGCTTGACCGGGTCCAGTGATGCGCAGGCACCGATCAGGGTCTGCTCACCCTCCACGCGACGTTCGGGGGCGATGCCGTCGGAGAGGTCTTTGAGGGAGTCGACGATGACTTCGGCCTGCGAGAAGTGCACGCCGCCGCCGGTCATCGCCGAGGCGGTGGCCGGGAGCTGCTCGCGTAGGGCGCGGGCGGTCTTGACCAGTCGGGAAGCCTCCCCGGAACCCAGCCGGTGCGATCCGCGTAGCCACCCGACCATCGACGACGCTCCACGAGACCGGGCCAGCCCCCGAGCGTCGGCCTCACCCAATCTGGCGAGCAGCACCGCATCGGCCTGCGCCCGCAGCGCCAGAGCATCAGCGACCTCAACGGCCAACTGCCGGTCGGTCAACGACCACAACTCAGTCTCCGCGGCAGCCCTGACCACTTCCCGTGCATGCCCCAGTCCGGAGACAGCCGGCGGGTTCAGCAACGTGGTCACACCATGAACCTACGACTAGGGCCTGACATTTCGAGCCCTGAAAGCCGATGCGGCAGAATCTCTTTCGAGAAGTTTTGGGCACTCTGGTCACAGTCGTCACACCCAGCCCGACGAGACCGCCCGTCGCCACAATCTTGGCGAGGTAGAACGCGTCTTACCTTCGAAAGCAGCACGGAAGCAGAGGTCAGACGCGCTCTACCTCACAGCGGCGGACACCGCAGGCCGACAACGCAAGCCGCACGACGGGCTAGCTCCTCGTTGCTGCGCTTTTTCGTACTAGGACGCACCCGACGAC
This sequence comes from Geodermatophilaceae bacterium, assembly GCA_013811975.1. Lineage (GTDB taxonomy): Bacteria > Actinomycetota > Actinomycetes > Mycobacteriales > Geodermatophilaceae > JACCQS01. The sequence goes on from JACCUF010000271.1 coordinate 2,424, forward strand.
ACCGCAGGCCGACATCGCGAGCCAACCCGCGATTCAACCGATGATGCGCATCGGACGGCGGCGGGCATCGGTCGGCGTTGCGCCGTCAGCGGTCAGGCCGAAGACACGGGCAGATCCGGCCAACCAGCGCTGCGCCGACCAGGCAGCAGCGCAGGCGTCCAGACAGTCGTCCAGCCCCGGCCCCACCGGTACATCGGCCAACGGCTCGGTCATGTTGAAGCAAGAGGACAGCGCGGAAATCCGCTGACCACAACCGCGGGCGGTCCGCTTCGACGTATGGATCGTCTCGTCGAGGAGGCGGAAGGAGACTTCGGGATGGGCCTCGACGACTCGCGCATCGGGAGAATCACCGAGGGCGTCGTCAACCAAGGCGATGCGGTCGCAGATGTTCCAGGTCTGTTTGGACAGCCCTTTTCCGGTGAGTTCTCGACTCAGTGAGTTGGCCTCAAGGTAGGTACGAGCAGCTACGACCGGACGCACCGGGGTGAAGAAGACGGCGTTCGCCGCCGACCAGGGCCCCAGAAATTCTCGCGCCTCGAGGTCGGCTCCTCGGCGGTAGCCGTCCCCAGCCTCGGGAAGGCCGATCGGGATATCGATCGCGATCACGGCGGCGTCGACCGACAGGATCGCCTCGGCGTCCGGAAGCACCAACCACGTCACCGCGCTGTCGCGGACCAGGGCCCCGATCCAGCCGCCGGGGCAGCCGTCAACGCCGAGCACCGCTTCGGCACCGCCGGTCATGTCCTGAGACCCTAGGTCGCATGCCACTGCATCCCCAGGCTCGCGCCTACCTGGACGCCCAGCCACCCCCGTCGGCAGTCAACCCGACAGTGCAGCAAATGAGGGAGGGCTCGAGCGCGATCACCCGGTTCGCCGGTCCCGGCCCAGAACTCGCCGAGGTCGAGGACCGCGATGTCGGCGGAGTGCCGTGCCGGATCTATCGGCCCCTGGTCGACACAGCACTCCCCACCGTCGTCCACATTCACGGCGGCGGATGGGTCGGCGGAGATCTGGACACACATGACACGGCCTGCCGGATGATTGCTGCCCAGTCCGGCTGGAACGTCGTGGCCGTGGACTACCGATTGTCGCCGGAGCATCCGTTCCCTGCCCCGATGGACGACATCGAGTCGGTTGCTGCGGCCCTGCGCGACGCCTCGGTGCCCGGTGTCGACGGCACCCGGTTGGCATTACTCGGTGACAGCGCGGGCGGGCATCTCGCGGCCGTGGTGGCCCGTCGGGCCCGTGACGCCGGGCTCCCGCCGTACCTGTTCCAGGGTTTGATCTACCCGGTCATCGACGCGGCCATGGCCGCGTCGTCATATACGGAGAACGCGGATGGGTACGGCCTGCTGGCGCGGAGCATGGCCTTCTATTGGGATTGCTTCGCGCCTGACGGCGTGGACCGGACTGATCCAGACGTCTCACCCGCGGAGGCCAAGGATCTGTCCGGTCTGCCGCCTGCATTCGTGCTGACCTGCGAATACGACCCGCTGCGCGACGAGGGTGAGTCCTACGCAGCCGCACTGGCCGACGCCGGCGTTCCGACTGTGGCGATACGGGTGGTCGGGATGATCCACTCGTTCTTTCGGCTGCCGGCCGCATTCGATGCGAGCCGGGCCGCCATCAGCCAAGTCTCGGCCATGCTCGCCGACGTTGCAGCCCAACCGGCCAGCCGGTTGTCAGACTGATCGGCGTGGGCGCAGCCGGGTGAGGGCGACGCCGACCAGACACAGTGCGCCGCCGACAAAGGACAACGCCGGCGGCACCTCTTCCAACAACACCCAGGACATCCCGGCTGCCACGACCGGGACGAGATAGGTCGTTGCACCGAGTTGGCCAGCCGGGGTACGGGACAGCGCGTAAGCCCAGGTGGTGAACGCAATCGCAGTGGGGAAGACGCCGAGATAGAGCAGGCCGAGGATCGATCCGGTGCTGGCCGCCCCGATCTCGGTCCACAGCGTCGGCCCGAACGGAAGGCAGGCCACCATCCCCACAGCACAGCCCAGCCAGGTGGCTTGTAGCGCGGGTGTCGTCCGCAGCACCGGCTTCTGGGCCACCATCCCCGCGGCGTACAGAACTCCGGCGAGCAGGCACACAAGGACACCGGTCAGTTCGATCCGACGATCGGTCCCGCTGCCGGCGGCGATGATGACCGCGCCCAACAGCGCCACGACGCTGCCGACAAGCAGGCGGGGTGGAAATCCCTCCTTGAGGAAGACGCCGGCGAGGATGGCCACGATCACCGGCGCGATCTGGACCAGCATCGCGGCGGTGCCTGCGTCGAGGGACTGCTCGGCCGCGTTTAGCGCGATGTTGTAGCCGGCGAACCACAGCAGCCCGTACATCGCGACGAAGACCAACTCACGCCGCCCACGAGGCAGAACGAACCCCCGGAAAAGGACCACGCCGCCCAGGACGAGAGCACCGATCACCAGTCTCCCCAGCGTCAGGGGGCCAGGGCTGAAGTCAACGCCCACCGCCCGGATGCCGACGAAGGCAGAGGCCCACAGCACCACGGTGATCCCGGCTGCCAGCAGTGCGGCAGACGGTGCCGTCCACATGCGACGCCGCGTGCTGGATTCGGAGACGGGTGCGTTCATGTCAGTGACGCTAGGACGAAAAAGTTTCGTCGGACGCCGAAATGTTGCCGTTCTACGCTGAGGTCGTGCCAACCGAGTCCGATCTCGCCGTACCCGCCGCTCTGATGGGCGAGCCGGCACGCGCCGCGATGCTGCTTGCCCTGATGGACGGGCGATCCCGGCCGGCCGGGGAGCTAGCCCGGCTGGCCGGCATCCGACCCTCGACTGCCAGTGCTCACTTGCTACGGCTCACCGACGGTGGCCTGATCCAGGTCAGCGCGTCCGGCCGCAACAGGTACTACAGCCTGACTTGTCCGGAGGTCGCCCGGGCCGTCGAGGCACTCCAGGCATTGGCCCCGCCGCTGCCGGTCCGTTCGCTGCGTGCTGCTCGTACGGGTACGGCCTTGGCCTTCGCCCGTACGTGCTACGACCACTTGGCCGGCGAACTCGCGGTCGGGCTCGCCCGCACCCTTGTGGACCGAGGTGTGATCGCGCCGCTGAAATCGGGCGCGGTGGGCCAACTCCTGCAGCCCGAGCATGAGCTGCTCGATGTTCTGGGAGTCGGCGCCGCGCCCGACTTCGCACGCCGGCCGGCGGTCCGCGGTTGCCTGGACTGGACGCAGCGCGTGCCGCACCTGGCCGGTGCGCTTGGCGCCCAGGTGCTGTCCGGGATGACCGGGAGAGGCTGGATTCTCGCGATGACGAGCAGCCGTGCCGTGCAGCTCACCGACGAGGGACGGCGGGCGCTTCGCGAAGCCGCGCTGCTCTCCGACGACCTGCTCGTCGCCTGACATGGGTACGGTCGACAGATGACGACTGCGCCGGTCCTCAGTTCCACCAGCATCCGAGCGATCGAGGTGGTGCTGCCCTGCATCGACCTCGATCCGACGGTGGAGTTCTTCGTCGATCGGCTGGGATTCCGCCTCGACGTGATCATGCCCGCCGACGATCCCGCCGTCGCCCTCCTCTCCGGCCACGGGATGCGGATCCGACTGGAACGTGGCGGAACCGGGGACCCGGGCGAGCTGCGGCTGTCCTGCGACGACCCACCGGCGTGGGGTACGGACCTCCTGACCGCGCCGAACGGCACCCGGATCCAGCTAGTGGACGCCAATCCGCCACTGGTCATCCCGGACTCGCCTCCGCTGTTCGAACTCACCCGCGACGATGGCGATGTGGGCGGCGTCGGACGGGCCGGGATGCGTTACCGGGATCTGCTGCCCAAGCGGCAGGGTGGGCGTTTCATCGCGTCCCACATCCTCATCCCCGACGCCGGCCCGGTCCCGGACTACGTGCACCACCACCGGGTGCGCTTCCAGATGATCTACTGCGCGGCCGGCTGGGTGCGGGTCATCTACGAGGACCAGGGTCCGGCGTTCGTCCTGCAGGCGGGTGACTGCGTCCTGCAGCCGCCCGGGATCCGGCACCGGGTGTTGGAGAGCTCCGCTGGCATGGAGGTGGTGGAGATCGGTTGCCCGGCCGAGCACGAGACCACCGCGGAGCACGTCATCACCCTCCCGACGCCCGATCTCCGACCCGACCGAGTGTTCGAAGGTCAGCGATTCGTCCGTCACAGCGCAGTCGATGCCCAGTGGGAGCCCTGGAGATCGGCCGGCTTCGAGTGCCGCGACACCGGGATCGGCGCGGCGACCGACGGCCTGGCCGGCGTTCGCGTGATCCGGCTCGACAGGGCTGCCCCCCTGACGAACGGCGTCGCCTCAGCGGCCGCCCTCGTTCACGATGGTGAACTGCTCTTCTGGTTCGTACTCAGCGGCACGGCGACCCTGCACACCGAGGGTCGACCGGACGAGCCACTTGGCGGCGGCGCCGCGGTCGCAATCCCGGCCGGATCCAGCCATCGGCTGACGGAAACCTCCGCCGATCTCGAGCTCCTTGAGATCACCCTGCCCGCTGCGTTGGAACTCAGGACGGCTACTGGGTAGATCGGCATCGCCTGCGACACTCCACTGCATGCGGGTCTACCTGGGCAGCGATCACGCCGGATACGAACTGAAGTCCCATCTCGTCGCCGAGCTCGAGGCCGCCGGCCACGAGACGGTTGACGTCGGGCCACCCAGCTTCGACGCCGAGGACGACTACCCGGCCTACTGCCTGGCGACCGGTACCAGGGTCGTCGGGGATCCGGGCAGCCTCGGCGTCGTCATCGGCGGCTCGGGCAACGGCGAGCAGATCGCGGCCAACAAGGTTCCCGGCGTACGCGCGGCGCTGGCCTGGTCGGAGGAGACGGCCACCCTGGCCCGGGAGCACAACGACGCGAACGTCATCTCGCTCGGCGCGCGGATGCACTCACCGGAAGCGGCGACGGCCCTGGTGACCGCTTTCCTGTCAACCGGCTTCTCCGCCGAACAGCGGCACGTCCGCAGGATCGCCCAGGTCGCTGAGTACGAACGGACGCACCAGGTTCCGGATCTACCGCCAACCTCGTAGTACCCGGTTCAGAAGCCTTCCGGGCTGTAGGTCGCCACCGGCCAGCCGAAGGCCGTCGTCGCCGCGGCCACCGCACCTGGAGTGATCTCCCGGACCCGTTCAGCGGATGCCAGCGTGCCCAGCGACGTGTCACCCAGATAGACCGCCCCCAGCGTCTCCGCTGACAGCGCCAGATCCGGATCACCGTCGGTGCGGATGCACCTGCCGTACGACGGGCCGCCGGTCAGCCGCCAGCGCCCGGCGTTCCACGGGCAGAAGCCGTCCTCGACATCAAGAATCAGATCAATGGTCGTCGGATAGCGCCGAGCCGCCAGCGCCGCGTCGACGTCGACCAGACGCACATAGAGCCCGTCATTCTGGGCCATAGTGACCGCGCGAGGGTCTGACAGCATGTGGCGCAGCGGGTCGTCGCGGCCGGCCAAGGGGACCGAGAGATGCCTGGCCAGGTCCATGGCCAGGAGGTACTGCCACAGAGCTGCGCGAGCGGCCGGGTGGGTGGCCTGCAGCTCGGTCACGAAGACCGTCCCATCCGGTCCGGTGTCCGCCCACTCGGCCTTGCGTCGATAGAGCGCGAATCCGGTCACCGTCCCGTCTGGTTCCGCGTGCAGCAGGTAGCGCCGCGCCGTCCTGCCGTTGCGGTGTTTCTCCGGGTCGGTGAGCAGGCTGTCCCACCAACGGTCCTTGCGGGAGAGCAGCCCCGGCGTCGACGGCCGGATCTCCTCGTAGAGCGGGATGGCAGCGGACCGGAAGTCCTTCTCGTCCACCGGATAGACCCGGCCGTCACCGGTGTGCACATCCGCGCGCAGCCGCATCTGGTGGGTCTCGCCCTTCAACTGCCCCTGGTAACTGGCCAGCCCGTACCCGAATCGTCCGTAGATCGCGCCCTCTGAGGCATACAGGGCCGCGATCGGCTCGGTGCCGCGCTCGTGTACCTCGCGCAGCTGTCGGCCCATCATCGCCGTGAGCACACCCTGCCTGCGGTGCGTACCGGAGACCGACACCAGCGTCACGGCGGCGAACGGGACGACCGCACCGGGGATCGTGATGTCCCTTGTGTAGATCCCCGCGGTGGCCACCACCCGGTCGCCGTCCCACAGACCTAAGGTCCGCTCGGGTTCGAAGACCATCCGATCGCCCTCGACCTCGGTGATGTCCTCACCGAAGCCCTCGCTCAGACAGGCGAAGGCAGCATCGAACTCATCGGCGGTGAACGGGCGCAGTCGGCTCTCGATCTCGTCAGGCACACTGTTTGTCTACTACCGATCACAACTTTGGTCAGCCGAGTTTCCACCAATGCCGAACAGGAGCGTGACCGATGAGTAAGCCGACCAACCCCGTTCCGGCCGAGTTCGCCCAGACGATGGGGTGGATGCGGGAGGGTGAGACTCGGTTTCTCGACCAGATCGACGGGCTCACCGACGCCGAACTCCGGGCCGATTCCGCACTTCCGGACTGGAGCCGGGGGCATGTGGCAGCCCACGTCGCCCGCAACGCCGAAGCTGTGTCCCGCTTGCTGTCCTGGGCGGGCACGGGCGAAGAGAGCCTCATGTATCCCGACGTGGAGACCCGCAACCGGGACATCGACACCGCTGCCCGGCAGGAGCCAGCTGCGCTTCGCGCCGACGTCCGCCGCACCTCAGCGCGCTTCGATGCCGATGTCGACGCATTGCCGACGCAGGCCTGGACGGCGCGGGTGCGTACGTTCCAAGGACGCGACATACCGGCGAGTGCCACGTTGTGGATGCGGGTGCGCGAGGTGTGGTTGCACATGGTGGACCTCGGTTCCGGGGTGTCGGTGGAGTCTTGGCCGGGTGATCTCGTCGACGCCTTGCTGGACGAGGTCACCGCGACGATGAGTGGGCGCGACGACGCTCCGTTCTGGTTCCTGCAGGCCACCGATCGGGAGCGCATGTGGCAGATCGGGGGCGAGTCCGGCCAGGATTCCCCCGACCAAGAAATCAGCGGAAAGGCGGCCGACCTGCTGGCCTGGCTGACCGGACGGTCCACAGGCGAGGGCCTGGCCACCGAGGGGGTCCTGCCCAAACCTCCGCCCTGGATGTAGCACAGGTTGGCGCCGGCTCAGCGGGCAAGAGCGTCCACGGCCGCACCGAAGACCCGGGGTAGCCGAGAGGCCACCGGGACGAGCATGCGTCGTGCGACCGGGATGCGAGTGGCGCTGACCAAACCGCTGGTGAGCCAGCGGTACTCGCGGGTCAGCGAGCGCCAGGTCCGTGGATAGTCCTGCGGCCGACCGGCGACGACGGCCCGCACGGCTGCTCGGGCACAGGCGAGCCCGATGCGCAGTCCCTCACCAGTGAGGGCGTCGACGTACCCGGCCGCATCCCCGATCAGGAGCACCCGGTCGCGGACGGGGGAGGACACCTTCTGCCGCAACGGCCCTGCGCCACGGGCGGATGTGGTCCAGGCCGCGCCGTCCAGCCTCCGGGTCAGCGCGGGAAAGGTGGTCAGAGCCTCGTCGAAGGACCATCCGCGGGGACCGAGGACCGCGATCCCGACCTCGCTGTCGGAGATGGGGGTGACATAGGCCTCCCCGTTGGCCGACCAGTGGACTTCGACGACATCTGCCCACGGCGCGAGGGCGGCATGGCGCCGGATCCCAAATCGTCGTCCGTCGCTGCCCAGTTCGAGCCCGCTTTCTCGGCGGATGATCGAGTGCAATCCGTCGCAACCCAGTATCCAGCGCCCGTTGATGGCCGTGCCGTCGGCCAGTTCGATTCCGACCACGGCCCGGACCTCGCTCCCGGCCGCCGTGCGGTTGCGGGCAAGGCCGACGACTCGTCCGCAGTGTCGGATCACTCCGACCTCAGTGGCGCGGGCTGTGAGCGCTGCGTGCAGCGCGATCCGGCGTACGCCCAGACCGACGCCGGCGGCGAAATGATGCGTCGCGGTCGTCTGGCCGTCCGGAGCGACGTACCGGATCCCTCGAAACGGTGACCCCTGAATGAGCACGCCCAGCCGGTCCAGAGCTGCCACGGTTCCGGGCATCAGCCCTTCGCCGCATGCCTTGTCCACAGGCCCGGTGCGGGGCTCGACGAGCAGCACCGACAGACCGGCCCGCCGCCCTTCGATGGCCGCGGCGAGGCCGACCGGTCCACCGCCGACGACGAGGAGGTCCGCGCGTTCCGGGCTCACGCCGATGCCGAGTGCAGCGCGCGCTCCTCGGCGGGGATCCGGAATCGCAGCAGGAGTACGGCGTTGAGCACGGTGAACGCAAGTGCGGTCGTCCAGGCCGTGTGCACCAGGGGTAAGGCGACGCCCTCGATGACCACCGCGAGGTAGTTGGGGTGGCGTAGCCAGCGGTATGGTCCGTCCGCGA
>JACCUF010000306.1 GCA_013811975.1 Geodermatophilaceae bacterium
CTGGAACTCGTGATCAACGGCCTGTCCGTGGGTGCGGTCTATGCACTGATCGCGCTCGGCTTCGTGATCATCTTCAAAGCAACCGAGGTGGTGAACTTCGCGCAGGGATCCTTGCTCTTCCTCGGCGGATTCACGATCAGCGAGTTCTCCGACGACTTCGGGTTCTTCCCCGCGCTGCTGCTCGGGATCACCGTGGCCGCCTTCGGTGCCCTGCTGATCGAGCGGATCCTGGCCATCAGGGGCAGCCAAGCATCGGTGAATACGCTGGCGATCGTCACGATCGGCGTGGACATCATCATCGCCGCAGAGCTGGTCCGCAGGGTCGGTGTCGATGCCCGAACCCTGCGTGACCCGTTCGGCGCCGACACCATCAGCTTCGGCGGAGTGGAGGTGGCGACCAGCCGGGTAGCCGCGATTGTGGTTGCGGCGGTGCTGGTCGGCGCATTCTTCCTGGCATTCAAGTACACCAAGTGGGGCATCGCGATGCGGGCCAGCGCTGAGGACCCGGAAGCAGCCGCCCTGATGGGGATCAGGCGCAGCCGGGTCTCAGCCATCGCCTGGATTCTGGCCGGGCTGCTGGCCACCGTCGCGGTCGTTTTCCTGGTCGCGTTTCCGACTCCAGGGCTGGACGGCAACGTGACCCGCCTGGCGCTCAAGGCATTTCCGGCCGCGATCCTCGGTGGGCTCGACTCGACCGGTGGAGCCATCATCGGCGGACTGCTGGTCGGAATGGCCGAGCAACTGGCGCTCGGCTACGACAACTATCTGAGCTTCCTCGGCGGTGGCTTCGGCGAGATCATGCCGTACGTCATCATGATCATCGTCTTGCTGGTCCGCCCGTCCGGGCTGTTCGGGACAAAGGATCTAGCCCGTGTCTGACACCACGCTCACCGGGGCAACTGCGTTCGGATCCGGCACCGGGCCAGAGCCCGTGCCGGCTGCCCCTCCTGCGTCGGTGGCCGCGCCCACTGCGGATGGCGAGGCAGGGTCGGACAACCGAGCCCGGGCGGTCAAAGCCGCGCCCGCTGACCCCCAGCGGCGCAGTCGAAGACTGCAATGGGCATTGGCCGGACTGGCGATCCTGGCACTCGCGCTGTTCCCGATCTACCAGGGCGGCTCACTGCTCTATATCGGGCTCACCTGCATGGCTGCGGCCGTCGGCGCGGTCGGACTGACCCTGCTCACCGGGGTCACCGGTCAGCTCTCCCTGGCGCACGCCTTCTTCCTGGCGATCGGTACGTACTCCTATGCCTACCTCTCCGGAGAACCCGGTGGCCAGGCGGTGCAGTACGGCGGCCTTGGCCTACATCCCGTGCTGGGTGCCATCGGCGGGGTGCTGGCCGCGGGCGTGGCCGGTCTGCTGTTCAGCCCGATCGCCTCGCGGCTGCGCGGCATCTATCTCGGAGTCGCGTCGTTGTCCCTGGTCCTGATCGGACAGCACGTGTTGTTCAACTGGACCACCGTGACCGGGGGCTTCAACGGCCGCCCGGCCGAGCCGTTCAGCCTGTTCGGCTTCGAGTTCAGCAACGACAGTCCGGAGAACCTGTTCGTCCTGAACGTCCCGTTCGGCAAGAACGAGCGGCTCTGGTACCTCTTCCTCGTCCTGCTGGTGCTGTCCTGCCTGTTCGCCCGCAACCTGCTGCGTAGCCGGCCCGGCCGGGCGCTGCAGATGGTGCGCGACCGCGAGGTCGCAGCCTCGGTCATGGGCGTCGGCGTGGCCCGCTACAAGGCCTACGCCTTCGTGCTGTCCTCGCTGTATGCGGGCCTGGCCGGCGTGATGCTGGCGCTGATCTTGCGCCCGACACCGGACTCTTTCGGCTTGGTGCTGTCCATCTCCTTCCTGGCCATGATCGTGATCGGCGGTCTGGGCTCGGTCGTCGGCGCGGTCATCGGCGCAAGCTTCGTGACCGCGTTGCCCGCACTGTTCCAGCAGTACTCCGATGTGATCCCGTTCCTGGCCCAGCCGGGCAGCGGCGGCCTGGATGCCGCGACGCTGGCGAAGTTCCTGTACGGCGGTGCAGTCGTATTCGTCCTGCTGGTCGAGCCCGGCGGCCTCGGCGCGGTGGGACGCCGCTTCATCGGGGCGATCTCAGGTGCGTCCCGGCTGACCAAACGAACCGTGAAATCCGCCACCACCCAAGACTCACCGACTCCGGATTCGCCTGTCTCCCAACAAGACAACGATCCGCAGCGGGAGGCGCCCGACCGGGCGAGTAACCAGTCCAACCGAGATGAGGAACATCAATGAACATTCGCAGGGCACGTGCGGCTGCTGCGCTCGGCGTGGCGACAGTGCTCGCCGTCACAGCGTGCAGCACCCGGGCAGACGACAGCGGCGGCGGCGGCGGTGGTGGTGGTGGCGACAGCGGCGGTAGTGATGCCGATGTGGCCACCGACTTCGGCGTCACCGACGACACCATCAACCTGGGCATCCTGACCGACCTGACCGGTCCGTTCGCCTCGTTGTCCACGGGCATCGTCCAGGGCAATCAGCTCGTCTACGACACGATCAACGAAGAGGGCGGAATCTGCGGCCGGCAGATCGAGCTGGACATCCAGAACCACGGCTACGACGTACAGCAAGCCGTACAGCTCTACAACCAGGTGGCCCCTAACGTCTTGGGCATCACCCAGCTGATCGGCTCGCCGATGACCACGGCGTTGCTCGATCAGATCACCTCCGACGAGATGGTCACCGCTCCCGCGTCCTGGGCCTCCACTCTGTTGGAGAACGAGTACATCCTGATGGGCGGTACCACCTACGACCTCGAGATGATCAACGGGATCCAGTGGATGGTCGACGAGGGAATGATCGCCGAGGGCGACACGGTCGGGCACATCTACATCGAAGGTGAGTACGGAGCCAACGGCCTGCTCGGTGCTCAGTACGCCTCCGGCGAACTCGGCCTCAACCTCGTCGAGGTGCAGGTCAAATCGACCGACCAGGACCTCTCCGGCGCCATCTCATCCCTGGGCAGCCAGGGCGTGACGGCGATCTTCCTGACGACCTCTCCGGCGCAGACCGCCTCCGCGGTCGGCTCGGCGGCCGCAGGTGGGTTGACCATTCCGTTCCTGGGTAGCAACCCGGTGTTCGCACCGGCGTTGCTGGACAGCCCGGCCGCACCGGCTCTTGCGGCCAGCCTGTTCGTCGAGACCTCGACCACGCCTTACGCTTCGGACACACCGGAAGCGCAGGACTTGCGTGATCGCTTGGTAGAGAAGTTCCCGGACGCCTCCCCCAACGGCGGCCAGTTCTACGGCTTCGGCGTGGCAACCATCTACGCTTCGGTCCTTGAACGCGCCTGCGAGAACGGCGACATGACCCGCGCCGGGCTGCAGACGGCGCTGACCGAGACCGACAACGGCGACACCGGCGGGATCATCGCCCCGCTGGACTACTCCGAGCCAGGCTCTTCGCCGTCGCGCGAGATCTTCATCGCCCAGCCTGACCCCGCGGCTGAGGGTGGTCTGACGCTGGTCGAGGAACTGTTCACCACTGATCTGGCCCAGGGGTACGTCGGGCCATCGGAGGGCTGACGAAAAGCCCTGTCTGGCAACACTGAGTAACGGCGCCGCCCCGAAGAGTCAACTCTGGGCGGCGCCGCAGCGTGAACTCGAACCGCGCATGGGTCTCGCGCGCCGATGTGCGGCAGTACGGCTGCTGCGACC
>JACCUF010000307.1 GCA_013811975.1 Geodermatophilaceae bacterium
GCGGCATCCAAGGTCGATTGCTCGATGACGGCCGGGAAGAGATAGGCCGCGACGTTCTTGGCGATCTCGCCCGGCCGCCGCTCCCAGATCTCACCGACCTCGGCGAAGAACCGCTCCGCGTACGGCCGGCAGATCTCGGTCTGCGCAGGGTGCCAGAACCCGAGGAGGGTCGCCTCCTGGACGGCATTCGGGACGTCATCGGACAGACCCAGCGACCACGCCCGTTCCTTCGCCTCGCGGGTTGGCCGCAGGGCGTTGGCCGTGGCTGCTCGACGTTGGCCGGTTGACGTGGGGTCGCGCTGCAGCTCGGCGTCGATCTCCGCGCCGCCGGCAGCTCCGAGCGCCACGAGGCCGTTGAGCAGTGCCCAGCGCGCGTCGGTATCGACGGTCAGCCCGTCGACGGTGAGAGATCCATCTAGCAGCGCGCGCAATCGGTCGGCATGCTGGTCGGTGCGGGCAGCGGCGGCGAAGGTCCGCGACCAGGCCAGTTGGATATCGCTACCGGGAGGCGCTGACTGCAGCACCGCCCAGGCCTTGTCGGCCAGCTGGGCCCAGCCGGTGGCGGCCCAGGACGGATCGACGTAGCTGGTCAAGGCCGCCTGCACCTGTCGCAAGAGTGCTTGCACGACGCTGATCTCGTCCTCGGCGTCGATCCCAGCCAGTACCAGTCGGACGTAGTCGCGACCGGCCCATTCCGCATCGCGGGTCATGTCCCACGCCGCCGACCAGCACAAGGTTCTGGCCAGTGAGTCGGTGAGGTCCCCGATCCCGTCCGCGAGCGTGGCCAGGGATCGGTCGTCGAGGCGCAGCTTGGCGTAGGTCAGGTCTTCATCGTTCACCAACACGAGGTCCGCGGCAGGCAGGCCCACGATCTCGCCGACCTCGGTGCGTTCACCCTCCACGTCCAACTCGACACGCCGCGTGCGCACGAGGCCCCCTGGTCCTGGTCCAGCGGAATACAGACCGACGGCCAGTCGGTGCCGCCGCAGGACCGGGTGCTCGGCAACAGCACTCTGCAGTACCGCGAAGGAGGAGTAATTGCCGTCGGCATCCAGAACGTAGGAGGGCCGCAACGTGTTGACCTGACTGGTGGCCAGCCACATCGCCGACCAGTCCGACAGATCCCGGCCGGAGATCTCGGAGAGCACAGCGAGGAGATCGTCGAAGGTCGTGTTCGCGTACTCGTGCCGCTTGAAGTACACCTTCATGGCATCAAAGAACTGGTCCTGACCGACATAGGCGGCCAGCTGCTTGAGCACCGAGGCGCCCTTGGCGTAGGTGATCCCGTCGAAGTTGACTTCGACGGCTTCTACGTCAGGGATGTCCGCCGCGACCGGGTGCGTCGATGGCAGCTGGTCCTGGCGGTAGGCCCACGTCTTCTCGATGTTGGCAAACGTGGTCCAGGCGGAGCGGTACTTGGTGGCCTCGGCCTGGCAGACGACGCTGGCATAGGTGGCGAAGGACTCGTTGAGCCACAAGTCGTCCCACCAGCGCATGGTCACCAGGTCGCCGAACCACATGTGCGCGAGCTCGTGCAGAATCGTCTCAGCGCGCCGTTCGTACGCGGTTTGCGTTGTGCGGGAACGGAACACATAGTCCTCGAGGATCGTCACTGCTCCGGCGTTTTCCATGGCGCCGGCGTTGAACTCGGGGACGAAGAGCTGGTCGTACTTGTCGAACGGGTACCGGTAGTCGAATACCCGGTGGTAGAAGTCGAAGCCCTGCTTGGTGACCTGGAAGAGCTCGTCCGGATCCAGGAACTCGGCGAGCGAGGATCGGCAGTACAGCCCGAGCGGTATGCCGTCGTGGGTGTCGGTGACTTTGTAGTACGGCCCGGCGATCAGGGCGGTGATGTAGGGGGAGATGCGCGGCGTGGTTCGGAAATGGACGAGCTTCGCGCCGCCTTCGCCGTCATCGATGGTGTCGACGCGCGAGTTCGAGACGACCTCCCAGTCACGCGGGGCGGTGATGTGGAAACTGAACTCCGCCTTGAGGTCTGGTTGGTCGAAGCAGGCGTACATCCGCTTGGCATCGGCGGTTTCGAACTGGGTGTAGAGGTAGACCGAGCCGTCCACGGGGTCGACGAAGCGGTGCAGTCCCTCGCCGGTGTTGGTATAGCGGCAGGTCGCGTCGACAACGAGGACGTTCTCCGATTCCAGTCCGGTCAGCGGCAGACCGGTGGAAGGGCGGTACGCCGAGGCATCGATCGGTTCCCCGTTGAGCGTGAGTTCGGTGAAGCTGTCGGCGATCACGTCGATGAACGTGTCTGCCCCGGGCTCGGTGCAAGCGAAGCGCACCTCCGTGCGGGAGCGGAAGGTCGCCGCACCCGGCTTGCCGCCACCGTCGGTCAGATCGAGGGTCACGTCGTAGCCGCGCACGTCGAGCAGTTCGGCTCGGCGGGCAGCATCGGTCCGGGTCAGGTTCGCGATAGCCACGGAGAGGCAGTCTGTCACCCTCGCTGTAATCCTGCCGACAGGAGCTGACTGGGGAATAGCTGCTGCCCGCTGACCCGTTGTCCCTGACATGACTGAAGCTGTCGACCTTGACCCTGACCACCGGCCGCGAGTGGACTTCTGGTTCGATCCGGCCTGCCCCTGGTGCTGGCTGACTTCCCGGTGGATCCTCGAGGTGCAGAAGGTTCGCGACATCGAACTCCATTGGCATGTCATGTCCCTGACTGTCCTGAACGAGGGGCGCGACAAGCCCGAGGGCTACCAAGAGATGCTGGCCAAGGCCCTTGGCCCGGTCCGGGTGCTCATCGCGGCAGAGCAGAAATTGGGCTCCGAGGTCCTCGGTCCGCTCTATACAGCGATGGGTACCCGGATTCACAAACAACGCCCTGAGCTCGAGGACGGTTCTTCGGACAACGGCGCCGAACTCGATCCGCGCGAGCTTGTCGCGGAGTCGCTCGCCGAGGCAGGCCTGCCCGCCGAGTTGGCCGATGCGGCTGAGTCCGAGGACCACGACGAGGCGTTGCGGGCCTCCCATCATGAGGGCATGGACCCGGTCGGCGACGACGTCGGCACGCCGGTCATGCACATCGACGGGACCGCGTTCTTCGGGCCGGTGATCTCGCGCGTGCCCACCGGCGAGGAGGCCGCCAAGGCTTTCGACGGCGCGGTCGCGCTGGCGAACCTGCCGTACTTCTACGAGCTCAAGCGGACCCGTATCGAGGGCCCACAATTCGACACCGTCCCCAGCAGATAGCGGTTCAAACCCGCGTCACGGGCTGCTAGATGGTGGCCAGGAGTCGCCCCAGTGGGCATGGCGGGCGGCGCGATAGTCCGCGCCGTGTCGCTTGCTGACCGTCATGTCCTCGATCCCCGGGTCGGTGTCGCAGAACGTCATGCGGACATGTCCGGTGCGGATCTGCGGGTGCCGCAGGATTCGCCCGGTCCGGCCTGCGGGCGCTTCGGTGGCGGTAACGACGTAGGCGTACTTCTCGTCCTCGTACCCACGCTCGCCACCCTTGACCTGCCGGTGACGGATCGAACGGGTCAGCCGGACAGCGAAATGACACCAGTCCTGGGTTGGCTCCAGCGGGCAGGCCACCTCGTGCGGACAGGGTGCGAGGACATGTCGCCCGGCTTCGATCAGGTTTGACCTGGCTTGGAGGATGCGCCGATAGCCGGCGGTCGTTCCTGGCTCGATGACCGCGACAACCGATGCCGTACGGCACATCTCGCAGATGACCGCGGCTTGATCGGCGGGGTCGAGTTCACCGAGGAGGAAGCCACAGACGGCAAGGTCGGTGCGCTCGGTCGCCGTCCCGGCACCTGTGCGAGGCAACCGATCCGCGGCATGAGTCACCCGTAGGTCGCTGTTCTGCAACATCCGCAGGGCTGCAGCCAATGCCGAACCCGAGCGGTCCACCAGATGGCTGGACTCCAACGAGGGGAACGCATCGGCCGCGGCCCAGGTGCAAGCGCCGGTCCCTGCCCCGAGGTCCAGCATGGTGCGGGGCCGAAAATCGGGGTGCGCCTCGGCGAGCCGGCCGAAGACCTGACGGGCCGCGGCGTACGTGGCCGACATCCGGGTGGTCAAATAGGCGGCCGCGTCCAGCGGCGAACTCAAGATCGGTTGCGCGGCAGCGTGATCCGCGCGATACCGGATGCTCAGTCGCTCGGCCGCTTTTCCGAGGTCACGCATCGAATAGCCATCGAGCTCGGCGTCCAACGCTGTCCTCAAGGGGCCGGGCAGATCAGCCACGAAGCTGCCACCGACCGCGTTGTACGGCGAGCCGTGTGGTCCGCTCGTCGTAGGGGCTTTCGTCGGGTAGCGACCCGGTGAACACTGCACTGTCGGGCGAGTCTGCGAGGGTCTGTCGGATCAGCTGTTCGACCGCCAGTAGCTCCGCGCGCTGGTTGCTGACGAAGTCGACGTCGACGACTGCCCCGTGGCCCGGAACC
>JACCUF010000314.1 GCA_013811975.1 Geodermatophilaceae bacterium
CGATGTCCTCGCTGGCGCTGATCACCAGCCGGCGGGCCAGAAACCGCGGGTCTTCCCCAGCCTCGACCATGCGAGCCAGGTAGTGCAGAGCGGCATCGACGTCGCTGCCCCGGATGGACTTGATCAATGCGCTGGCGACGTCATAGTGCTGGTCGCCGTCCCGGTCGTAGCGAACCGCGGCCTGCGTCACCGCTGCCTCGACGACGGGCAAGGTGATCTCGGACAGACCGTTGTCCCGGGCTGCGTTGGCCGCTGCCTCCAGTGTGGTCAGCGCCCGGCGGGCGTCTCCTCCGCCGATCCGAACCGCGTGGTCCTCGGCGTCGGGTGCGAGTGCGAGCGCCCCGTCATAGCCACGGGGATCGCTCAGGGCACGCCGGAGCAGGGTGCGTACGTCGTCATCCTCGAGCGGTTCCAGGGTCAACACGATCGACCGGGAAAGCAGCGGGCCGACGATCGAGAAGTACGGGTTCTCGGTGGTGGCCGCAATCAGGCTGACCACCCGATTCTCGACCGCCGCGAGCAGTGAGTCCTGCTGGGTCTTGGAGAAGCGGTGCACTTCATCGATGAAGAGCACCGTCCGCCGCCCGGTCATGCCCAGATCCTTCGTCGCGGTGTCAATGACCGCGCGGACATCCTTGACCCCGGAGTTGAGAGCCGAGAGCTGAACGAAGGTTCGCTTGGTGGCCAGGGAGACCACATGAGCGAGTGTGGTCTTCCCGGTACCCGGCGGCCCGTACAGGATCACCGACATTCCCTCGTCGGCTTCGACCAGGCGGCGCAGCGGGCGACCAGGGCCCAGGACAGCTTCCTGCCCAACGACCTCATCCAGCGAAAGCGGACGCATCCGTACCGCCAGTGGGGCGGCGGCGGCCGCGTTGCGCGCCGCGGCGTCGTCGAACAGGCTCGCCGGCTGGGTCACGGCCTCAGAGGCTACCCGCGGATGTCCAGCTTCAGTGCTCCTCTGCTGGGAAGTTGGGTGACTGGGCGTCGGCGCAGGTCAAGATAGTTTTCCCGGTCGAGGAACCGGACAGCAGCTCATGAGCGGCGGCCGCGTCTGCGAGTGGGAGCTGCTTACCTACCACGGGGGAAATCTCCCCCTGAGCCAGCAGGTTCAGCACCGTGGTGAGGTCTTCGCGGTATGCGTCGGGCTGGCGCTTGTCCAGGCTGCCGGCGGTGTAGAAAGTGGACGACCTCGCGGTGGGCACCACCCCGAGCAGCTTCACCGAGAGAAAGCTCGCGAAGGCGGTCAGCCTGTTCGGCTTTCCATTCCTGTCCCCACACCGGGTCACGACGATCCGTTCGTGCTCCATCAGCGACGTCCCTGGGTAGAATGATCACATCTTGTCAGGTCACCTTACCAGGAGTCCTTACTAAATGACTGAGCAACACATCGGGCAGCTCCTCGGGGAAGTCGTGTGCGCGATGGAGACCGGCTTGCAGGGGCACCTGAGAATGGCCGGCCATTCCGACATCCGGCCCGCCCACTTCGCCGTCTTCAGGCACATACAGCCAGAGGGCTTGCGGCTCACTGAACTTGCCGAGCGGGCCCAGATGACCAAGCAGTCGGTCGGGGAGCTGGTGACCTACCTCGAAGACCGCGGATATCTTCTGCGACAAACCGATCCAGGCGACGGTCGAGTCAGAATCATCAAGTTGACGGCGCGGGGAGAGGCGTCGCGCGATGCTGCCTTCGCGGGCTTTCGTGAGCTCGAGGCAGCCTGGGCACAAGGCGTGGGGACCGCCCGCGTCGCTGAGCTGCGGGCCACGCTGGCCGACATCGCGCAACTGACGCCTGCACAGCCGCCTCCCGCCGTGGCAACCCTCGCGCACCCCCGCCGGGGTTCGGGGTGACAATGGCAGCGGAGACTGTGGCCAACTGGATGCTGGCCATCGATGCGTCACGAAGACCCCATCGTCGGGAGAGGATCAGCCCTGAGTAGCACGCAGCCCCCTGCCCCGCCTGCGGGGTACGGGCTGACCCCGCAACGCAAGGGTGGCCGGCATTCCTCCAACGGACGCGCCGGCGACACCCAGATGATCCGGCTGCCGACGATCACGCCGGACCCGCCGGACCCAGGAACCGTCGCTCCCGCGCCGGCGGGAGCAGGAGCCGTGCAGCGGAGATCAGGGCTGTTCCGAGCAAATCCGAAGGAACGGGCTCAGCAGCAGAGCCTGGAACGGAACCGACTGAGCGTCCAGATCCAAAGCCCGCGACGCATCGCAGTGGTCGGACTGAAGGGCGGAGTCGGGAAGACGACCCTGTCGGTGCTGATGGCCGGCATCTACTCCCAGGTGCGCGGGGATCCTGTGCTGCTGCTGGACGGCGATCCGACGTTCGGTTCGCTGCTGCTCCGCAGTGGCGTGGCGCCTACCCACAGTGCACGCGACCTTGCCGGGCGGGGTGACCCCGGCGATCTGGCCATTCTCGCCCCTTATCTCGCCCAGTCCGCGAATGGCACCTGGGTGCTGCCCAGCGGCTTGGACCCTGGGGAGAGCGCCCGCTTTGACGAGGCCACCTTCGTCGCGACGATGGATGTCGTTCACCGGCATTTCCCCATCACGGTCATCGATTGCGGGGCCGGGCTCGGCGGTGGCCTCATGAGGCAGTTGCTCGGCGCTGTGCACACGTTGGTATTCGCCACCTCGCCAAGTGTCGATGGGATCACGGCCACCTACGCAGGGCTGAACTGGATCGCCGAGCGCGGCTTCGGCGCTCTGGTGGCCAACAGCTTCGTCGCCGTCACTGCGGTGCGCCGACGCGGCTCTCCGGTGGATCTGGCCGCGGCCACGCAGAGGTTCGAGGGCTTGTGTCGAGGTCTGCTGAGCGTTCCGGACGATCCGCACCTCCGGGCCGGGGCACGGATCGATCAGAGCGAACTGAGGGATCAAACTCGCGACGCCATGACCCAGCTTGCTGCAGCCGTACTCGAGGCCGCACAGGGAGCGTGAGCTCGTCAGGCGCGGTTGTCGAGGATCTCACCCAGCGCGCCAAGAATGACAGTGACAATGTCCGGGCGAGCGTTGTGGCCCATCAACCCGATCCTCCACACCGTGGCCGCGAACTCTCCAGCCCCCGCTCCGATCTCGATGTTGTAGTGGTGCAACAGCTTTGCTCGGACAGCCACGGAGTCAACTCCGTCAGGAACCCGGACCGTGGTCAGCTCGGGCAGCCGATGCCCAAGGGCTGCGAACAGTTCCAGGCCCATCGACTGCAGCCCGTCTTGCAGCGATTTGCCCACTGCCGCATGACGCGCGATGACCGCCTCCAGGCCCTCCTCGAGGATCCGGCCCAGACCGGCGTGCAACGAAGCGACCATCGCTGTCGGTGCGGTGTGGTGGTACGTACGACCACCGCCACCGGCGGTCTCCCCGACGTACCCACCGAGCATGCCCAGGTCCAGATACCAGGACTGCGGACGCTCGATCCGCCGTGCCCATGCGCGCTCGCTGATCGTGAATGGCGCCAGACCCGGCGCCACGCCGATGCATTTCTGGGTGCCGGAATAGGCCAGATCGATGCCCCATTCGTCGACGGCCAGCTCGATTCCGGCCAGCGATGTCACGCAGTCGGCAAGAAAGAGTGCATCTCCCTTGCCCGCCGCGATCGCAGCAACGTCGTTGCGGATACCAGTCGAGGTCTCCGCGTGCACGGCGGCGATCAGCTTCGGGGACGGGTGCGCGGTCAGGACAGCTTCGACGTCAAGCGGCTGCCCCCAAGAAGCATCGACGCGGACGACCTCCGCACCGCACCTCGACGCGACATCGCACATTCGCAACCCGAACAGGCCGTTGACACCGACGACCACCACGTCGCCGGGTCCCACCGTGTTGACAAAGGCTGCCTCCATGCCGGCACTGCCGGTCGCTGACAACGGCAATGTACGGCTGTTGTCGGTGCGGTAGACCGCCCGGAGCCGGTCACAGGTCTCATCGAGCATTGTCAGAAAGGCGGGATCCAGATGCCCCAACAGGGGCTGAGCGAGTGCGGCCGTTGCCTCGGGGTACGGATTAGTCGGGCCGGGGCCGAGCAGAGTACGAGCAACGACAGACATGACGCCGACGATAGAGCGCCCCGGTTGGACCGAGTGAAGGACGCCTTGTATCGAACCTATTGGTAGAAGGCGTCCTTCACTCGGAAGGGACGGCGTCGACGCCGGCTTCCTTGCGCTGCTGGGCGGTGATCGGGGCGGGCGCGCCGGTGAGCGGGTCGTAGCCGCCGCCGGATTTCGGGAAGGCGATCACTTCGCGGATCGACTCCTCACCGGCCAGCAAGGCACAGGTCCGGTCCCAGCCGATCGCGATCCCGCCGTGCGGCGGAGCGCCGTACGTGAAGGCCTCCAGCAGGAAGCCGAACTTCTCCTGGGCCTCGTCGGCAGACAGGCCCATAATCGCGAACACCCGTTCCTGGACGTCCCGGCGGTGGATCCTGATCGAGCCACCGCCGATCTCGTTGCCGTTGCAGACGATGTCGTATGCATAGGCCAAGGCATGCTCGGGATCGGAGTCGAAGGTGTCCATGAACTCTGGCTTGGGCGAGGTGAACGCGTGGTGCACGGCAGTCCATGAGCCGCCCCCTACGGCCACGTCACCTGAGGCCCGAGCTTGCGCCGACGGCTCGAACAGCGGCGCATCGACCACCCAGACAAAGGACCACAGTGAGTCGTCGATCAGACCACCGCGGCGACCGATCTCCAGCCGTACGGCGCCGAGCAGACCGCGAGCAGACAACGCAACTCCGGCGGCGAAGAACACGCAATCCCCCGGCTTCGCGCCGACGTGAGCGGCTAGACCCGCGCGCTCGTCATCGGACAGGTTCTTGGCCACTGGGCCGCCAAGCTCGCCTTCGCGCCCGATCAGCACGTAGGCCAGACCCTTGTGGCCGCGCTGGCGGGCGAAGTCCTGCCAGGCATCCAGGGTGCGCCGCGGCTGATCACCACCTCCGGGCATCACGACCGCTCCGACGTGCGCGGCCTGGAAGACCCGGAAGCTCGTCTCCGAAAAGAATTTGGTGCAGTCGGTCAGTTCGATGCCGAAGCGCAGATCTGGCTTGTCGGTTCCGTAGCGCGACATCGCCTCGGCGTAGCTGATCCTCTGGATCGGCGTCGGGATCTCGTAGTCGATCAGCGACCAGAGGGCGGTCAGGATCTCCTCGGTCAGCGCGATCACGTCGTCCTGGTCGACGAAGCTCATCTCTACGTCGAGTTGGGTGAACTCCGGCTGCCGGTCGGCCCGGAAGTCCTCGTCGCGGTAGCAACGCGCGATCTGGTAGTACCGCTCCATTCCGGCGACCATGAGCAGCTGCTTGAACAGCTGCGGTGACTGCGGCAGGGCATACCAGGACCCGGGCGCCAACCGCGCCGGTACGACAAAGTCCCGGGCGCCTTCCGGAGTCGAGCGGGTCAGCGTCGGAGTCTCGATTTCGACGAAACCGTGTCCGTGCAAGACCTCGCGTGCCGTGCGGTTGACGTCGCTGCGCAACCGCAGCGCGGCGGCCGGGCCGCTTCTGCGCAGGTCCAGGTAGCGGTACCGAAGGCGAGCCTCCTCGCCCACCTCGACGTGCTCGTCGATCTGGAAGGGCAGCGAGGCGGACTCCGAGAGCACGTCGACCTCGGTGGCGATGACTTCGATCTCACCGGTCGGAAGGGCCGGGTTCTCGTTGCCCACCGGTCGCCTCGAGACCTCGCCGACGATTCGCAGGCAGTACTCGTTACGCAGTCCGTGGGCGACGGCCTCGTCCCGTACGACGACCTGCACCACACCAGAGGCATCTCGCAGGTCGAGAAACGTGACGCCACCATGGTCGCGCCGGCGACCGATCCAGCCAGCAAGGGTCACGGACTGTCCGGCATCGGAGCTGCGCAGGTCTCCCCCTGCGTGGGTTCGAATCACTGAATTCCTCTACTCGCGGTTTTCGGGCTCGTGATGATCTGTGGGATCAGGTCTACCTCGGGCGGCAACCAGGTATCCAGGTCTGCCGGCACCTGGTCCCCGCTGCGGATGTCCTTGACCTCGTGCACAGCCTCGGGCGTGGTGGCTGGAAACCAGACATACGGGATGCCGAGACGCTGGGCGTACCGGATTTGCTTACCGTACTTTTCCGCCGACGCCGCCATCTCAGCGGAGATTCCACGAGCTCGAAGTGCTTGTGCCACAACAGCACTCGCACTACGCGAATCTGCGTCGGCCATGGCCACCAGTACGGCAGAAGGCACGCTACGGGATGCGGCGAGGGTTCCGTCGGCGAAGAGTGGGACAAGTAGCCGGGAGACTCCCAGCGAGATTCCGACGCCCGGGTAGGTGCACCGCTCATCGCTGGCCAGCGAGTCGTACCGGCCTCCCGAGCAGATCGAGCCGAGGGCGTCATAGCCGCTCAGTCGGGTCTCGAAGACCGTTCCGGTGTAGTAGTCCAGCCCGCGGGCGATCCGCAGGTCGGCCTCGACGCTGATCCGATCCGGCGCGATCCCGGCGCATCCATCGATGATCGCGGCCAGTTCTGCCAGGCCCTCGTCGAGCAGATCGTCATGCACCCCCAGGGCGCGTACCCGGTCCACGAACGAGGTGTCCGGCGTCCGGATGCCGGCCAGTTCCAAGGAAGCCCGCGCCTGCTTTTCCGACAGCCCGGACTCCGTGCGCAACAGTTCGCCGACGACCGAGGCGGGCACCTTGTCCATCCTGTCGATGACCCGCAGCGCGGCGAGTGGATCGGTGACGCCGATCCCGTTCAGGAAGCCTTGCAGCAGCTTACGGTTGTTGATCTGAAGCCGAAGCGCCGGAACCGGCAGCGCGGCGAGCGCTTGGGCCATCACCGTGGCCACCTCGATGTCGTGGTGGAAGGCCAGTTCGTCCTTCGCGACGATGTCGATGTCGGCCTGGGTGAACTCCCGGTACCGCCCGCCTTGCGGCCGTTCGCCACGCCACACCTTCTGGATCTGGTAGCGGCGGAACGGAAAGTCGAGCTTGCCCGCGTGCTCCAACACGTACCGGGCGAAGGGGACGGTCAGGTCGAAGTGCAGGCCCAGACCAGCTTCAGAGTTCCTCTCCTCGACGTCGGCCAACCGGCGTACGGCATAGATCTCCTTGTCGATCTCGCCACCGCCGGTCAGCCGCTCGATCGGCTCCACGGCGCGCGTCTCGATCGGAGCAAAACCGTGCAGTTCGAAGGTCCGGCGCAGACCGTCGATGATCTGCTGCTCGATCATCCGTTGCCCGGGCATGAGTTCCGGGAAGCCGGACAAAGGTTGCGGCCCTCGACCGGCCATCTACAGGCTCCGACGAGGAAAGTGGGGCTCGTCGACCAGATCGAGCAGGTACGGGTTGTTGGCCCGTTCCCGGCCGATAGTGGTGGCCGGGCCGTGACCGGGAAACACCACCGTGGCGTCTTCGAGTGACAGCACGACTCGGACAAGGGACGCGGTCATCGCACTCATCGACCCACCGGGCAGGTCGACCCGACCGATCGAACCGGCGAAGAGCAGGTCGCCGCTGAGCAAACCTGGCCCGTCCTGCAGTGCCAGCTCGAAGACGGTGGAGCCCAGTGTGTGCCCGGGCGCGTGCCGCGGGGTGAGCCGGACGCCGGCCAGGTCGAGTTCCACGCCGTCGGTCAGGAAACGCAGGTCGTCGGGCTCCGGAATTGCCATCCCGGCCACGATCGGGGCCAGCGCGGGTCCGTGCCACTTCACCGGGTCGGCCAGCATCGGGCCGTCATCGGGATGGATGTAGGCCGCGATGTCGTAGCCGGAGCAGACCGGGACCACGGAGAAGGTGTGGTCGAGGTGCCCGTGGGTGAGCACGACGGCGACCGGCTTGAGGTGGTATTCGGTCAGTACCTCGCGCAACGGTTCGACGGCATCCATGCCCGGGTCGATCACGACGCACTCCGCGTCGCTGGCGGAGGCCAGGACATAGCAATTGGTCGCGAACACACCCGCGGCAAAACTGAGAACTATCACAAATAAGCCTCGCTCGCTCCGCTCACCGGTCGGTCCGCTCCTTCCTCGCTGGCGCTCGGTCGATGCTCCCTCCCTCTCGGCACACGACTGGACAGGCTACCCAGGCCGGAATCCGGGTGGCTCACAGATGCTTCACGCGCCCTTTGCGTAGACTTCGCCGTCGGTCCTCCGTGTTCGGCCCCACGTCCGGACAAATGGTGGCAGGCGCCTGACATATGGGTGCGCCGCCCTGGATCGGCTCGAACCGGGTGCCGGGTCCGCACGCGCAGTGAACGATCGATGACTTCGACAGGAGTACGACAGTGGCTACGAACAAGCAGCGGCGTGAGGCTGCCCGGCGACAGTTGCAGCGGCAATTGGAGCGCCGTGCCGAGGAGTCGCGCAAGCGTCGCCGCAACACCCTGGTAGGGGTGGCAGCATTCACCGTCGTACTCGTGGTCGGAAGTGTGCTCTTCTTCTCCGGCGCCTTCGACGACAATCCTGCTGCCGACTCCGACTCCGACGCCGAGGCCAGCACCGAGCCCGAAATCGCGGCCTGCACGTACGCTCCGGGAAACCCGGAGAATCCGAACCTCCGTGACGTCGGGGTGCCCCCGGAGCCCGACGACAGCACCACGCCCGTCGTGCTGGATGTCGTGAGCACGCAGGGCCCGTTCCAGATGACCCTTGATCCGACCAACGCCCCCTGTGCCACAAACAGCATGAAGTACCTCGCGGAGAATGCTTTCTTCGACAACTCGCCCTGCCACCGATTGGTCAACAGCGACGTGTTCGGCGTCCTGCAGTGCGGTGACCCGACCGGGACCGGCTCGGGGGGACCTACCTACAGCTACACCTCCGAGCCGGCCAGTGTGGCCGCTCTCGGTCCGGCACCGGACGGTGCCAGTGCGATCTACCCGCGGGGCAGCGTCGCAATGGCCCAGGGTGGTCAACCTCCGACGATCGGCAGCCAGTTCTTCATCGCCTTCCAGGACACCCAGTTGCCGCCCGACTACACCCTGGTCGGCACGATCACGATGGGTATCGAGGTCATCGACGCGGTCGCGGCCGCGGGCAACGACGGCTCCTTCGAGCCGAGTCCGGGTGGCGGAGCGCCCGTGCTTCCGATCTCGCTGACCACGGTCACCGTTGCGACCACGCCGAGCGCCGAGGAGAGTACCGATCCCTCAGCGGCGCCGACGGCAACCAGCTGACGGGGACTTGAGCGTTCCGGCCCGCGGTACTCTCACGGGCGTCGGTCCGTCGGCCCCTCGGGCATGATGCCATCGAGTGCACCTGATCAGGCGGTCACCCGGTAGACGTCGTAGACGCCGTCGACGCCGCGGACGGTACGAAGTAGATGCCCCAGATGCTTGGGATCGCCGAGCTCGAAGGTGAAGCGGCTCACCGCAACCCGATCCCGGGTCGTTTGCACCGAGGCAGACACGATGTTCACGCTCTCGTCGGACAGTGCTCGGGTGATGTCGGAGAGCAGCCGGTGCCGGTCAAGGGCCTCCACTTCGATCGCCACCAGGAAGATCGCGCCGGGCTGAGGCGCCCACTCGACCTCGACCAAACGCTCGGATCGAGTCTTGAGGTCTGCAGCATTCGTGCAATCCCGTCGGTGCACCGACACCGGCCCGCCGCGGGTGAGGAATCCGAGAATGTCGTCCCCTGGTACGGGCGTACAGCAGCGCGCCAGTTTCACCCAGACGTCGGTGACCCCGCGCACGACCACCCCGGTCTCGCCGGAGGTCGTACGGCGGATCGGCCGGGTCGGTGTGGTGGTCTCGGCGAGGTCCTCGACGGTGCCCTCGGAACCGCCCATGCCGACTACCAGCTTGTCGATGATCGACTGCGCGGAGACGTTCCTCTCCCCTACGGCGGCGTACAGCGCGCTGACGTCGGCATAGCGCAGGTCCTTGGCCAGGGTGGACAGAGTCTCCCCACCGAGGATTCGTTGCAGTGGCAATCCGCGTTTGCGCATGGCCACGGTGAGCGCGTCTTTGCCGGCTTCGATCGCCTCCTCGCGGCGCTCGTGGGCGAACCACTGCCTGATCTTGGTCCGGGCGCGCGAGGATCCGACGAAACCGAGCCAGTCCCGGGACGGTCCGGCAGTCTCGGACTTCGAAGTGAAGATCTCGACTGTGTCGCCGTTGGACAGCTGGCTCTCCAAGGAGACCAGACTGCCATTGACCCGGGCACCCACGCAGCGATGCCCGACTTCGGTATGGACTCCGTACGCGAAGTCCACCGGCGTACCGCCCTCGGGGAGGCTGATGACATCGCCCTGAGGAGTGAAGACGAACACTTCCTGGGGACCGAGTTCGTATCGTAGGGATTCCAGGAACTCGCCGGGCTCCTGGTTCTCCCGCTGCCAATCCAGCAACTGACGCAGCCACAACATCTCGTCGTTGCTCTTGGCCGGCGCGCCGCCCTTGGTCTCCTTGTACTTCCAGTGCGCGGCGATCCCGTACTCCGCTGTTCGGTGCATGTCCCGAGTCCGGATCTGCAACTCGACCGGCTTGCCCTCCGGCCCGATCACGGTGGTGTGCAGCGACTGGTACAGATTGAACTTCGGCATCGCGACGAAGTCTTTGAAGCGGCCCGGAACCGGCTGCCAGTAGGCATGGATCACGCCGAGCGCTGCATAGCAGTCGCGAACGGACTCCACGACGATTCGGACGCCCACCAGGTCCCAGATGTCGGTGAAGTCCCGACCGCGCACGATCATCTTCTGGTAGATGGAGTAGTAGTGCTTGGGCCTTCCGGTCACCGTGGCGGTGATGCTCGTCGACTTCAACTGACCGCGTACGGCGGCAGAGACGTTCGCCAGGTAGGTGTCCCGAGACGGTGCCCGGTCGGCGACCAGGCGCACTATCTCGTCGTAGCGCTTGGGATAGAGGGTGGCGAAGGCCAGGTCCTCCAGCTCCCACTTGATCGTGTTCATCCCCAGTCGGTGGGCCAGCGGCGCCAGGATCTCGAGGGTCTCCCGGGCGATCCGGTCCTGTTTCTGGGGAGGCAGGAAGCGCAGGGTGCGCATGTTGTGCAGCCGGTCGGCCAGCTTGATCACCAGCACCCGCAGGTCGCGGGCCATCGCCACGAGCATCTTGCGCATGGTGGCCGCCTGGCGGGCCTCCCGGGAGTCGAACTGGATGCGGTCGAGCTTCGTGACGCCGTCGACGATGGCGGCGACATCAGGACCGAAACCCTCCTCCACGTCGGCCAACGTCATGTCGGTGTCCTCGACCGCGTCGTGCAGCAGCGCCGACGTGATGGAGATCT
>JACCUF010000254.1 GCA_013811975.1 Geodermatophilaceae bacterium
CGCCGAATTGGTTCGACGAACTGACGTGCCTCGCGCCGAACGAGCGAGAACCGGGCCTTCAGCGCCGATCCCACCTCTCACGAGCTGGTGGCAACTAACCCCCCAGTACAGACCCGCGAAACTGCCCATGCGAGTTTCGGCTTCGAGACCCCGCAGCCCACTACGGCGCATCGTCGCTTGGACCAGCCTGACCCTCGACGGCCACACCAACGGCCCGGACGGCCCGGCACGCGACACCTGGCAGCACGAGCACGCCCTCCAGCCCCAGACTGCCGACTACTTCGAGGGCACCTGGCGCGGGGCCGACGCGATCCTGCTCGGGCGCAACAACTTTGAAGACTTGTGCCCAATGCGGCCTGCCATGACCCGCGACGAGAAGCACCGAGCCTCGGATCCATGAGCTGGGCCGCTGGCTCCAACAACCACCGGCGAAGTCGGCTGCCCCTGACGGCGTCGCGATCTTGAGTCACAAGCGGATCGCTGACCGGTCGGCGCTGGATCAACCGAGCCGGTAGATGTGCTCAAGGACGTCCTCACTAGGACCGTCGGCCCATGACCTCTCCTCGCCGATCTTCACGAACCCGTTACGCTCGAGCACCTTGGCTGATCCCCGATTGTGCGCCGCAACCCGCGCGAAGAGCGGTCGCTGAGTCTCACGCAAGATGAAGAGACGCACTGCCGCAGATGCGACGCCACGCCCCCACCGCCCTGGATCGACCCAGTACGTCACCTCGCGGTCACCCTGGATAGTGAAACTCGCGATCATGCCTGCCAGCGCTCCGTCCTCTTCGATCGCCTGGTTGGTGTTGTCCGGGTCGGATCGCACGCGCTGGTAGTGGACATCGAACGCCGCCCGGTCTGTTGGATCGGAACGGGTGAAGGCCGCCATGCTGGCCGCCGCCGGATCACTCTCCCATCGGAAGAGATCGTCGAGGTCGTCCTCACGTAGCGCTCGGAGAGTGATTGTCACAATCGCCAACCTAGAGAAGCGGCCCGACAGTCCCGCCACCGGTTGCGGATCGGCAACCGGTCAGCCTTCAGGTCAGCGACTTGATCATGTTCGAACTGCTGACTTGGTAGCCCATCTGGTCATACAGCCGACGGGCAACGAGGTTGTGGCCGAAGACGTGTAGCCCGATCGACGTCGCCCCGTGCTCGGTCACATACTGTTCACCAGCAGTCATGACTGCACGGCCAAGGCCTTGGCCGCGGATCGCTGGGTCCACCTCGACGTAGTAGACGAAGGCCGGCCGGTCGCCGGCGTGGATGAACAGCCACAACATGCCGATCCGTTGGCTTTCCTGCTCGGCGATCAGTAGATGGTGCCCCCGGCTGTGCAGGCCTTGTGGCAGCAACTTGGCGTATTCGCCGGCGGCCCACTCCTGCGCCTTGTCGGCAGAGACGTTGCCTGCCTGCACCTGTTGTTCGCCATAGCGTTGTATCGCCCGCGGCTTCCACTCGCCGAACTCAGCTTCGATCATCGCTCGCAAGGTCACGTCTGGCACGCGAACAGGCTAGTCCGGCCGCTCACCGGTGCCCCGGCTCAGACCAGCGCGTTCATGCCCCAGGGAGACGGACGCATCACCGCCGCGGCCCGCCAGGGTCTTCGCAGGGGGATCGCCCCGCGGATCGCGCGGTGAGCGGGCTCGACGGCGATGCCAGTTGTGCGGTGACCCGCACCGGCATGATGGCGGCTATGGACACAGCACGCCCGACCTCCTTCGGGGCCTGGGCCGACGAGTACCACCGTTGGCGACCGTCATACCCCGATGCCGCCGTCGACTGGCTCGTCCCTCCGCAGGGAGCGCAGGTGGTCGAGATTGGTGCGGGCACCGGGAAACTGACGGAGCGTCTCGTTGAACGAGGCGTTGACCTCGACGTGGTGGAACCGGACGGACGGATGCTTGGACTCATCAACCAGCGCCACCCTCAGGTGCGAACCCACGAGACGGGGGTCAGCAGCCTTCCACTGGCCGATGCATCGGTCGACGCTGCTGTCGTTGCGGATGCCTGGCACTGGTTCCCCAAGGCGGAAGCCGCGGAAGAGGTCGGCCGCGTCCTTCGGCCCCATGGCTGGCTCGGATGCGTGTGGAACGTCCCCCTGCCGCAGGACGCGTGGGAGTGGCAAGCGCTGAAGCTCGACCCCGCCTTGCAGCTCGCCACCGACCTCGATCCGCTGGACCGTTTGGGGCTCACGACAGGTCAGGCCGAGCAGCGGACGTTTCGGTGGACGTGGGAGCTCACGCCGCAGCAGTGGCGAGGCTTCGTGTCTACGGTCTCCCACGTCCGCCTGCTTCCCAAGGACGAGCGTGAGGCAACGCTTGACGAGACCGAGCAGCTGGTCTCTCGGGCGTGCTCCGCTGTCGGAGCGACAGCGGTACCTCTCGCTCACGAAGCGTTGTGCGTGCGCTGGTATCCCGCTCGGTAGCAGCAACCGTT
>JACCUF010000321.1 GCA_013811975.1 Geodermatophilaceae bacterium
TGAGCGGGTACGACCTGAACGACCCGGAGACGCACTTCAACCTGCAGCTGGCCACCCGGGCGTGGACAACCGTCGGGGTCATGCACGCGGGCTCCCGTGCAGCTAGCCCGGCACCGAGTGGTTCGCCCCGACAGGACGAGGCAGCAGCAGCCGGCCGCGGCTTAGGATTTCGATCTGTTTCCCAGATGTTGCGCTAGTGCGAGGGTGAGGATCCGTTGACCGGAACAGCGACCGTCGATCTGCCTGGCGTCCGGCTGCAGGCAGGTGATCACATCTGCGGGTTCTACCGGGCGCCCGAAGAGCGCGATGACATCCTCATCCCTTACCTGCTCGGTGGTCTGTCCAGCGGGAGCAAGTGCACCTGCGTCGTCGACAGCTGTGCACCCAGCCACGTCCTGGAGCGGCTGGCCGAAACCGTGGACGTTGCGCCGTTGTGCGAGCAGGGGCAACTCGAGGTGTTGGACTCCGACTCGACCTATTTCGACGGCGGCGGTTTCCTGCCGGAACGGATGTTGAGGTTCTGGGCCAGCAAGGCCCGCTGGTCGGGCAGCAAGGACAGCAATGTCGTACGAAACATCGGCGACATGACCTGGGCGCATCGGGACAAGCCCGGGGTCGAGGACCTGGCGATGTACGAGTCGGAACTCAATCGGATCATGGACGGCTACCCGCAGATCGTGCTCTGTCTGTACGACATGAACCGTTGCGACGGCGGGATGGTCCTGGATGTGCTCAAGACCCATCCCAAGGCGATGCTCGGCGGCATGGTCATCAACAACCCCTACTACCTCGAGCCCGACGACTTCCTGGCCTCCCGAACCCGCTGAACCGCGCGTCTCAGAGACGGTCGGGTCTCTGTGTGGACATGGCTGACCGATCCAGCTGCAGGAGGTTCAGTCGATTCGTGCGGCCACCGTTAGCGGCCGTGCCGGCGCCAGTGCTCTGCGAACAGGTCGTCCTCGCTGACGGTGCGCGGCTGGATCGGGCGAGCCACCCAGGTCAGATTCACGAAGTGCCGGGCGTTGACGTTCTCGGTCGTGATGTTGCCGCCCCATGTGCCACAGCTCAGACTCAGCGTGAATGGCAGCCCACTGCGCGGGCTACCGGCGCCTTCGTTGAGGTTCATGTTCACCAGCACCCGAGACGTCTTTGTCGCATTGGCCAGGGCCAGCACGTTCTCGTCCGAGCTGGTGTGGATCCCGCAGGTGTGCCCGAGACCCTGATAGGTGGTGATCGCGTTGACCAGATCGGCGGCCTGACGCACATCGCCGTCGTACCTATAGAGCGCCAGCACGACCGACAGCTTCTCCCCGGAGAACGGGTGCTCAGGACCGGTCCCGGTCTCTTCGACGATGAGGAACGTCCGGTCCGACCCGATCGAGAAGCCGGCCAGGTTGGCGATGTCGGCCGCCGGTCTCGCGACGACGTCGATCGTGGGAATGTGCCCGCCGTCCGGCCACATCGCCTTCTGCAGCGCGGCCGCCTCATCGCCGGAACACAGATGCCCGCCGGCTTCGGTGAGCTGGGCCAGCAGATCGTCGTACACCTCGGTGTGCACGATCGCCGAGTTGTCGGCCAGGCAGCTCGTGGCGTAGCCGAAGGTCTTGGCCGCCGCGATCATCGCCGCCGCGTCGGCCACATCGGCCGTTTCGTCCACGACATGGACGGCGTTGCCGACTCCTACGCCGTACGCGGGGGTACCTGAGCTGTAGGCGGCCTTGACCATGCCCGCCCCGCCAGTGGCGACCACGAGATCGGCCTGGCGCATCAACTCCTGGGTCTTGGGCAGCGACGGTGCAGCCAGCGACTGGACCAGATCTGCCGGTGCGCCGACCTGCTCGCAGGCGGCGCGCATGACATCGACGACCAGCTCGGTGCTCCTGCGCGTCCGAGGATGCGGCGCCACCACGATCGCGTTGCGGCCCTTGAGCGCGAAGAGCGCCTTGACCGGGGGAGTCGCGTCCGGACCGGTGGTCGGGATCAGGGCGGCCACCACACCGACGGGCTTGGCGATCTTGACCAGGCCCAGCTCGGGTAACTCCTCGACCACGCCGACAGTGCGTCGGGTTCGCATGTCGTTCAGGACGCCAGTGACCCGTTTGTTGATCTTGGTCACCTTGTCGGGGTAATTCCCGAACCCGCCCTCGTCCACCGCCAGTCGGGCAAGTGCCTCCGCGTTGTCCTTGCGGACCACCGACCAGGCCACCGCGGTCACCAACGCGTCGACCTGCTCCTGGGTGTAGTCCGCGATCGCCGCGGCCGCCACGCGGGCCCGGTCTACCGCGTCGGAGACTTCGGTACGCGCTTGTTCGGTCAGCTCAGCCATCCCTTCAGGGTGGTCATTGGGCACCCAAAGTCCACTGCTCTGCCGGGTCGAGCTTCGCGGTGTCCTTCGTCCTGTCGAGACCTGACCGCCGCGCCGAGTCCGCACGCATGCTTGACCGGCCATGGGCTTCCAACCGCAGCGCGACAAAGTGGTCACGCTCGCCGCTGCGATCGCCGACGTTCCGGACCGCGCCATCGTCGCACTTGGCGGCGGACTGTCGGCCCGGCTACCGATGGCATCGGTCCGTGAACTCATCCGGCAGGGCAAACGCGATCTGCATCTGGTCGGGTCCGCGCACAGCATCGACGTCGATCTGCTCGTCGCCGCCGGCGCTGTGCGCCGATGCGAGGAGAGCTACGTCGGTTTCGAGCAGGATCTCGGCCTTGCGCCGGCCTACCGCCGGGCGGCGCAGGCTGGTGCGATCGAGGTGGCTGAGAGCTGCTGCGTGACGATCCTCGCCCAGCTCCGGGCGACTGAGATGGGCCTACCGTTCCTTCCCGTACGGGGAGTACGCGGCTCGGACATCGCCCGGCTGCATCCGGAGTACCGGGAGGTGACCTGTCCGTTCACCGGCGAGGTGCTCGTTGCCGTGCCCGCTCTCAAACCCGATCTGGCGCTTCTGCACGCGCCAATGGGGGACCGGTACGGCAACCTGCACCTCGAACAGCCCTATGTCCTCGACGAGCGATTCGCCGCCGCCTCCGGCCGGGTCGTTGCCACCGTCGACCGACTGGTCTCGACCGAAGATGTGGCCGCCTCCGGTGTCACAATCCCGGCCCACTTGGTGGCCGCCGTCGTCGAGGCACCTTTCGGTGCCCACCCGACGTCCTGCTACCCGCGCTACGCCTATGACCGCGAACATCTTGCTGCCTACATGCGCGCCGCCCAGTCCGGCGGCGAGGACCTCGCCGGCTATCTCAAGACCTATGTGTACGGCGTCGCGAGTGAGCAGGAGTACCAGGACCTGATCGGCAGCGATCGGCTGGACCGGATCAGCCAGTGGTCGGAATCCACCGCGAGCTGGAAGGCCCTGTTCCAGTGAGACGAGAGGGAGGGAGCATCGCAGCGAGGAACGAGCATTGTCGAGAGGGAGGAGCGGGCCGACCGGGGCGCGCAGCGGCCGAGGCTCCGATGACAGGAGCGGACCGACCGGTGCGCGCAGCGCAGGTGCGATCAAATGGGTAGGAAGTTCAGCCTTGACGAGTGGTTCGTGGTCCTGCTGGCGCGCACCATCCGTCCGGCCGAGACGGTGTTCCACGGCTTCGGCAGCCCCTGCGCGCAGGTCGCCATGCACGTCGCACGGCGTACCCACGCCCGCGACATCACTCTGATCGAGGGCGCGATGTACGCGGTGAACCCCGATCCGCCGTTCATCCCGCCGACCAGCAACGACGCCAGCCTCAAGCAGGGGGCCGCCTACAGCATGCGGTTCG
>JACCUF010000322.1 GCA_013811975.1 Geodermatophilaceae bacterium
TCTTGTGGCCCAAGCTCTTTGCCCGTACGCCGATGGCGCGCGGCGCAGCTGGCCTGCGCAAGGGCTAAGCTGGCCCGTACAACAGAAGAAGCAAACAGGGGAGCGCAACCGCGCTGAGAGTGCCGAACCCCGGCAGACCCTCGAACCTGATCTGGGTAATGCCAGCGCAGGGAGTTTGGAGGAACTCATGAGCACGTCGTCCAAGTCAGGCCCAACCCACGGCGGCGCAACCGACGCCGACACCCTCACCACCGACAACCAACCCACTGACAGCCGGGCAGTTGTCGAGCGCGAGTCCGACGTAGGCCCGCAATCCAGGCCGTGGCGCACCGTCGACATCGTCGTCACCGCCGTCATCGGTGTTGCCTTCGGTGTCGTGTTCTGGGCCTGGAATCTGTTGTGGAGCGCGACCGGCCCTGCCTTCGCCGCGTTCCCACCCGCACAGGCCTTCATGTACGGCGTCTGGCTGCTACCTGCCGTGCTCGCCCCGATGATCGTGCGCAAGCCTGGCGCCGCAGTGTTTGCCGAGACCTTGGCCGCGGTCGTGTCGACTTTGTTCGGGTCACCGTTCGGGGTGGCGATCATCCTGTACGGCCTGGCTCAGGGTGCGGCCGGCGAGTTCGGCTTCGCGATCTTCCGGTACCGCAGATTCACCTGGTCCAGCGCGCTGCTGGCCGGACTGTTCGCCGGAGCGATGGCCGCACTACTGGACCTGGTCCTGTACTACCCGACCTGGGCTGGTACCTGGCAGCTGACCTACGTTTCGCTCGTTGCTGCCTCGACGCTGGTGATCGCCGGAGTCGGCGCGGTCCTGCTGTCCCGGGCACTGGCCGCGACCGGCGCCTTGTCGCAGTTCGCCTCGGGCCGTACCCGCAGCTGAAGCCCACCCGAACTCGGACTCGCCGGGGCGCTTTGGGGAGGCGATGAGCGCCGGTACCGGGCCGTCGGGTGTTGTTGTCGACGGGTTCGGGTTCCGCTACACCGGCCGTACGGAATGGGCGCTGCACGACGTCGAGTTCCGGATCGAGCCCGGCGAACGGATCCTGCTGACCGGCGCCTCGGGCTCCGGTAAGTCCACATTGCTGGCGGCGATGGCCGGCCTGCTCTCCCCGGATGCCGGGGATGCTCGCGGCGCCGTGCGGGTCGATGGCCGTATGGCGGTGCAGGCAAGGGACCGGATCGGGATCCTCTTCCAGGACCCGGATTCCCAGTTGGTGATGGGCCAAGCTGGGGACGATGTCGCCTTCGGGTTGGAGAACCGAGGCGTACCCCCGGCCGAGATCTGGCCGCGGGTACGGGCCGCGCTCGATGCAGTCCGCTTCGGCTACCCGCTGGACCGCTCCACCCAGGCGCTGTCCGGCGGCGAGAAGCAACGGCTCGTCCTGGCCGGCGCCCTGGTCGCCGAACCCGGGCTGCTGTTGCTCGATGAGCCGACCTCGCAGCTCGATCAGGAGGGCGCCGCGCTCGTACGAGAGGCCGTGGCGCGGATCCTGGCCCGCCGGAGAACGACCCTGGTGCTGATCGACCACGACGCCGGACCCTGGCTGTCCCTCGTCGACCGCGTCCTGGAAGTGCAATCCGGCACGAGTCAGATCGGTTCACGGGCCGGGGTAGGGGAACTTGCGCCGGGGTGGCGGCCGGGCGTACCCGCGCTGCCTCCGCGCACCTCCGCCCAGCACGGACCTCCGTCCAGGCGAGAGGCACAGCAGGCTGCGTCCAGTTTGAGTGAAGGACGCCTTCTACCAATAGGTTCGACTCAAGGGGTCCTTCACTCCACCGCTGAGCGGACACTGCTTCGGGCTGAGCGGGTTGGGTTCACCTATCCCGGCCGGGCCGTAGGTGGGTCGGCGTTGGCTCCGACCAGACCTGCGCTGCCCCCCACCGATGTCGAATTGTCGGCGGGCGGGGTCACCGCGATCACCGGAAAGAACGGCTCGGGAAAGTCCACTCTGGGCCTGCTGCTCGCCGGACTCAAGGCTCCCACCGTCGGTCAGATCACGGTCAGCCCGCAATTGGCCGGGACGCTCGGCGACAGACCTCCGCACCGCTGGCGAGCCCGGGACCTCGTCCACCGCATCGGCACGGTCTTCCAGAACCCTGAGCAGCAGTTCCTCACCGGGCGGGTCCGCGACGAGCTTTCTCTCGGCCCATTGCGCGCCGGCGCCGGCAATCGGGCGGCGCACGACAGAGCCGAAGAACTACTCGTACGGCTGGGCCTGACCGCCTATGCCGATGCCAATCCGTTCACCCTCTCCGGAGGGCAGCAGCGCCGGCTTTCGGTTGCCACTGCCCTGGCCACCCGGCCCTCGGTGCTGATCCTGGACGAGCCGACCTTCGGGCAGGATCCGGCGACCTGGGAGGAGTTGGTACGGCTGCTCGCCGAAGCCCGGGACGCTGGAACCGCGCTGTGCCTGATCAGCCACGACACCCGGCTGGTCGACGGATTCGCCGACCACGAACTCCGGCTCGGCGAACCCCAATCGAGTGACGAGACCCCCGTTGATCATCGGAAAGGGCCGGGGTTATCGGCCGCGACAGACCCGAAAACCCCCCGATGTTCCGATGATCAACTTCGATGGGGTCCAGGCAGATGACCGGGACCGGAACGGTCGAGGGAGCCACGGTCTGGCTCGGTCGGATCAACCCGGTCTCCCAGATCGTCGCGATCCTCGTTGTCACGGTCACCGCTTTGGCCACGATCGACCCGCTCACTCCGGCCGTTCTTGTCACCGCCGAACTCAGCCTGCTGCCCGCCGCTGGGCTTACCCGACCCAGGGTCCTGCTCACCCGAACCTGGCCGTTGCTGCTCAGCGCCGCCGGCGTCGCGTGGGTCAACCTGCTGTTCTCCGCCAGCGGCGGGTGGGACTGGATCGGGTCGGCCGCGCTCGCGCTGAGGGTAATCGCGGTGGCCTTGCCGGGCGTGCTGTTCGTCGCGACTACCGATCCGGTACGGGTAGCCGATGCGCTCACCGTGCACTGGAAGATGTCGACCCGCTTCGCCTACGGCGCATTGGCGGCGATCCGGCTTGCCCCCCTACTGCTCCTCGAGTGGCAGGCCATCCGGTTGGCCCGCCGGGCCCGAGGCGTCGATGCCGGCCGGAATCCGATCGCGACGATCCGCTTGTTCGCCGCCGCAGCCTTCACGCTGTTGGTGGGGGCGATCCGACGCGGGTCCCGGTTGGCCCTGGCGATGGACGCCCGAGGGTTCGATTCGTCTGCTGGCAGTACTGAACGTACGAACGCCCGGGGCTCGGTGCTCTATCGCCGCGACTATCTGTTCGTCGCTGGTGTCGTCCTGCTGTGCGCAGCGACCACCGCGGTGAGTGTGGCGACCGGCCTATGGCAGCCGCTGTTCACGAACTGACCGCCCGTAGGGAAAGAACGGAGTTGAGTCATCGGCAACTGGGGTGTCCGTCGCTAGAGCCCGGGTCTGCCGGTGGGCGACTTCCCAGGGCGCTCGGCAGATGTGTCGCGCAACGGGGTCGGGCTCGGAGTCGCCGTCGGAGTGGGCGACGGAGTGGGAGTGGGGGTCGCTGTCGGTGGTGGGGCGACGGCAACCACAAGGGTGATCACATCATTCGCGGCGACCGCGGTCCCCACCGCGGGGTTGACCTCGACGACGGTTCCCGGCGCCTGATCGGACTCGGCGTTGACTGGCTGGATGTTGAGGAAACCGGCAGCGTTCAGTGTTGCCTGAGCTTCTGCGATGGGCCGATTACGTACCTCGGGGATGGGCAGAACGCCGGTGCTGACCGTCA
>JACCUF010000327.1 GCA_013811975.1 Geodermatophilaceae bacterium
ACCGCTCCAGGGCCACGGCCAGACCGGTCGCCTTGGTTACTCCGGGTGGGCACAGTTCGATGAACCCGAGGCCGGCATGGGTTAGTTCGGCGACGGTCGCCGGGACGACCGAACGCGCCAGGGCGAGCAACGCGTCCTGATCGTGGCGGTCAGACTTCAGATAGAACTTCAGGGCCGGGCCATCGGCGGGCAGGTCGGAGCGAACCGCCACCTGCCTGCCCTCGCTGTACGGCCAGGCGAAGCCGGGTTCGACGTACAACACGTGCTTGTCGCCGACCGGATACTCGCCGGCATAAAGCAGCGCCCCGGACACGGCCTCGATCTGTGCGGTGATGTCCAGCGCCAGCGCGCTGGGCAGGGTGATCTGTCGCAGCACCTCGCCGGTTGCCAGATCCCCGACGAAAGCGCCCTGGGCCAGGACCACGATCCCCTTGCCGCCGAAGTACTCCTGCACCGTGTACAACAGCCGCGGCGCCCGACCGGTGACGCCCACGACCGGGATCCCCTTGGCCCGCAACCGGACAAGGGCTGCAGCATTGCGGGGACTGACCTGCGCCGAGGAGTTGAGGAAGGTCCCGTCGAGATCGGTCGCCACCAGCTTCGGCCGCCACAGCCGGTCGATCACCATCGTGATCTTGACCTTGCGCGCAGCGCCCGGACTCTTATCGGAACGCCAGTCCCACACGCTCCGCAACCCGCAGCGCTGGCCGGGGACCTTGTGGTGGCGACACGCCGAGAAATCACGCCGAGAACCGCAATAAGGTCAAGATCACGATGGATTCGGCGAGGCCACTCAGGCAACGGGTTCCATGACTTCGCGACCGCCCAGGTACGGGCGCAGCGCCTCGGGTACGCGTACGGACCCGTCGGCCTGTTGATGCACTTCGAGCAAACAGGCGATAGTCCGGGCGATCGCGCACAGAGTGCCGTTCAGGGTGGCCGCGACCTGTGGCCGGCCGCCCTCGTCGCGGTAGCGGATGTTGAGCCGGCGAGCCTGAAACGTCGTGCAGTTCGAGGTCGAGGTCAGCTCGCGGTAGGCCGACTGCGACGGGAACCATGCCTCGCAGTCGTACTTGCGCACCGCGCTGCTTCCCAAATCTCCGGCCGCGATGTCGACAACCTGGTAGGGCACTTCCAGCGCAGCGAGGAACTGTTGCTCCCAGCCCAGCAACCTCCGGTGCTCGGCGGCGGCCTGGTCGGGGGTGCAGAAGGAGAACATCTCCACCTTGTCGAACCAGTGCACTCGGATGAGCCCGCGGGTGTCCTTGCCGTACGAGCCGGCCTCCCGGCGGAAGCACGACGACCAGCCCGCATAACGGATCGGCCCACCCACGAGGTCGAGGATCTCGTCGGAGTGATAAGCGGCCAGCGCTACCTCAGAGGTCCCCACCAGGTACAGGTCGTCGGCGGCGAGCCGGTACACCTCGTCGGCGTGCGCACCCAAGAAGCCGGTGCCTTCCATGGCTTCTGGGCGCACCAACGACGGCGCGATCATCGGAGTGAAGCCGGTGGCCCGGGCTTGGGCCATCGCCAGGTTGGCAAGGGCGAACTCCAGTTCGGCTCCCACCCCGGTCAGGAAGTAGAACCTGGCACCGGACACCTTGGCGCCCCGCTCCATGTCGATGGCGCGCAAGCCCGTACCGAGCGCCATGTGGTCACGCGGCTGGAAGTCGAACGTTGGCAACTCGCCGATCGTCTCGAGGACCACTGCGTCGTTCTCGCCCCCGGGCGGTACGCCGTCCTCGACCAGGTTGGGCACGGCGAGATAGGCAGCACGCAGAAGCGCGTCGGCCACGCGTTCCTGCTCTTCGAGCGCCTTCACTTCATTCGCCAACTCCTGGGCGGCAGCGAGCATCGCCGGGCGGACCTCCTTGGATGCGGCGCCGATCTTCTTTGACACCGCCTTCTGCTCGGAGCGAAGATGGTCGGCGGTGGTCACAGCGGCGCGGCGGGCGGCGTCCGCGGCGAGCAGTTCGTCGGCCAGGGCAGGTGGCATGCCGCGGGCAGTCAGGCTGTCCCGAATCAGGTCGGGCTCCTCACGAAGCACCCGTAGATCGATCACCTCACGAGGTTATCCGGGCGCGGTTCGACACCATTGGTTGATGCCTGCGTTGATCATCTGCAACCGAGGGCTTCGCCGCGGCAAACCCCCCTGATCTGCCGATGATCAACCCGAGCACGGGACAATGGGAGACATGCAGTTCCTCGGCTCGCCGCCCGCCTACGACCTGACCTATGACGACGTCTTCATGGTCCCGCAGCACTCGGCGGTGTCCTCCCGGCTCGACGTCGACCTCACCACCCCCGACGGGCTGGGTACGACGATCCCGATCGCGGTCGCCAACATGACCGCGATCTCGGGCCGTCGGATGGCCGAGACGATCGGGCGGCGCGGCGGTCTGGCTGTGTTGCCGCAGGACATCCCGACCTCTGTCGTCGCCGAGGTCGTCGACTGGCTCAAGGACCGCCATCTGCTCTATGACACCCCGATCACGATCGCCCCGGACACCACGATCGGGGAGGCATTGTCCTTGTTGCACAAGCGCGCTCACGGTGGGGCGGTCGTCGTTGAAGGACAGCGACCGGTCGGCATCCTGACCGAACGGGACTGCGCCGGATGGGACCGCTTCGCCCAGGTCGGTGCGGCCATGAGTTCGCACATGATCACCGTCGAGGACTCCACCGATCCGGCGAAGATATTCGATCTGTTGACCGACGAGCGGGTACGCATCGCTCCGGTCGTCGCCGGCGAACGACTCGTCGGCGTCACTACGCGAAAGGGCGCGGTACGGGCCGGGCTGTACCAACCGGCCCTGGATGAAGGCGGCCGGCTGCTGACCGCGGCGGCGATCGGGGTCAATGGCGATGTGGCCGGTCGAGCTGAGATGTTGCTGGCCAGTGGCGTCGACGTACTGGTCATCGACACCGCGCACGGGTTCCAACAGAAGATGCTCGACGCGCTCAGCTCGGTCCGCGCCGCAGTCGGTTCGGAGCAGCCGCTCGTCGCGGGCAACGTGGTCTCCGCCGAGGGCACGAGGGCGTTGATCCAGGCGGGTGCAGACGTCGTCAAGGTCGGGGTCGGTCCCGGTGCGATGTGCACGACCCGGATGATGACCGGCGTTGGGCGGCCCCAGTTCTCGGCTGTCCTCGAGTGTGCGGCAGCCGCGCGTGCTGCTGGCAAGCATGTGTGGGCTGACGGCGGCGTCAAGTATCCGCGGGATGTGGCGCTGGCCCTGGCCGCCGGAGCCTCCACCGTGATGATCGGCTCGTGGTTCGCCGGTACGTATGAGAGTGCCGGTGACATCCACAGCGACAGCGACGGACGACTGTACAAAGAGAGCTTCGGGATGGCCTCGGCCCGGGCGGTGTCGGCGCGGACCCGCGAGCAGAGTGGCTTCGACCGGGCGCGATCGGGCCTGTTCGACGAGGGGATCAGCTCCTCGCGGATGTATCTCGACCCATCCCGCCCCGGCGTCGAGGATCTGCTGGACTCGATCATGGCCGGCGTACGCAGCGCGTGCACCTATGCCGGTGCAACCACCATCGACGAACTGCACGCGCGCGCGGTCATCGGCGTACAGAGTGCTGCTGGCTACGAAGAGGGGCGCCCTCGCCCGGTCAGCTGGTGATCGAGGTACCGCTGGCGCTTTTCGAGGAGATGGTCTCCGAGGCGCTGGACCTGATCCCTCCAGAGCTGACTCAGATGATGGACAACGTCGTGGTCCTGGTCGAGGAGCGCAACCCGGACGAGCCGAGCATCCTCGGGTTGTACGAGGGTTTCGCGCTGACTGACCGGGGCTGGACCTACGGTGGCGACCTACCCGATCGGATCATGATCTACCGGGCCGCGATCTGCGAGATGTGCGCGACCGAGGACGAGGTCGTCGACGAGGTGGCCATCACCGTCGTCCACGAGATCGCCCATCACTTCGGCATCGACGACGCGCGGCTGCACCAACTCGGCTGGGGCTGAATACTTCTGGACTTCTCAGCGGATCCCGACTCCCATCAGATGGGAACTCGC
This sequence comes from Geodermatophilaceae bacterium, assembly GCA_013811975.1. Taxonomy (GTDB): domain Bacteria; phylum Actinomycetota; class Actinomycetes; order Mycobacteriales; family Geodermatophilaceae; genus JACCQS01. The sequence goes on from JACCUF010000327.1 coordinate 4,025, forward strand.
GCCGAGCAGCGAGGGCTCTCGTTCCACCCGTGCGATCGCCCGCAGGATGGCAGCCCGCTTCGCGTCGTCGGTCAGGTCGAGCCCATGCTGAAAGGCGCCTGGCCCCTCGATGGCGACCAGGTCGACCGAACCGAAGCCAGCCGACCGTAGCTCTTCGCGGAGTTCGTCGGGCCGATGGAAGTAGGCAAGCGTGAAGAACTGCGGATGAGCGACCGGATCGAGGTTGCGATGCACCCCGTCGG
>JACCUF010000340.1 GCA_013811975.1 Geodermatophilaceae bacterium
GTAACCGGCACGTCGTCGAAGACCGGCACGGTTTCGGTCTCGGTAGCTTGTTCACCGGCACTGTTCATAGCCCGTAACTCCTCACCTGCATTACCTTGATTATCGACAGAATCCGGGCGTCTCGTCAAGAAGTTGTCGCACATTAGTCAGGGTGACACGCGAGTGTTGGGTGTCCTCGTACGACCCGCAACACCGCTGTGCCACGATCGGAAGGGAGGTTGTCGGTGGAGATGTCGCAGCAGATGACCGGCGTCGTTCTTTCATCCGCGCGGGCCGGTCAGGCCAGTCCACCGGGGGTAGCCGCCCGACGGCATGAGTTCGGTACGGCCAGCGCGTCGTCCTACCTGTTGACCGTGCTCGGAGAGTTCGTGCTCCCGTGCAAGCGCCCGGTTTGGACTGCGGCGCTCACCGACACGCTGGAACTGCTGGGGATCGAGCACCGTGCCGCTCGACAGGCCCTCGCGCGGACCGGTGCCGACGGGCTGATCGCGTCGGCCAAGGTCGGCCGGCGAGCACAGTGGAGTCTGACCGAAACCGGTCGGCGCCTTCTCACCGACGGGGCCGAACGGATCTACACCTTTGCCGGCGAAACACCGGACTGGGACGGGGAATGGTTGGTCCTCCTGGTAAGCGTTCCCGAGATCGAGCGCGGCCTGAGACGCCGCGCCCGTACCCGGCTGGCCTGGGCCGGCTTCGGCTCTCCTGCTCCGGGCGTCTGGGTCACTCCCCGGTCCCATCTCGCGGAGGAGGCTCGCGAGGTGCTGGCCGATCTCGGACTCAGCCGGTCAGTGTTCTCCTTCGTCGGCGGCCATGCCGGGATCGGTCACGAGCCGGAGTTGGTTGCGCGAGCGTGGGACCTCCCCGACATCGCCACACGATACGACCGGTTCCTCGTCACTTTCGCCGATCTCGACCCGGCCGATGACACCGAAGCCCTGCTGTCCCAGATCCATCTCGTTCACGAGTGGCGACGTTTTCCGTTCCTGGACCCACAGCTACCGACTGCGTTGCTGCCTGATGACTGGGCCGGGCGAACGGCGCGGGAACTCTTTCACGACAAGCACGGCGCCTGGCGCGACGGCGCGCAAGCCCAGTGGAAGCTGCTCTGCTCCAGTTGAATGGTCACTTCAGACGCCGAGCAACCGTCTGGCGGTGGGCTCGTCGGCTCGGAAGTCCGCGGTCGAGCAGCGGTGGGCGATCTGGCCCTTGACCATGACCGCGATCTCGTCGGCGACCAGGAACGCGAGATGCAGGTCCTGCTCAACCAGCAGGACCGTGACGCCCTCGTCCTTGAGCGTGCCGATCACGCTGCCGATCTGGTCCACGATCGTGGGCGCCAGGCCCTCGGACGGCTCGTCCATGAGCAGCATCCGCGGGCCGGTGAGCAGAGCCCGGGCGATGGCCAGCATCTGTTGCTCGCCACCGGAGAGCTGGCCACCGAGGTGCTTGCTGCGCTCACCCAGCCGGGGTAGCAGCTCCAGGATCTTCGGCACCGTCCAGGTACCGCGCCCGCCTTCCGCGCCCTCCCCAGGTTCGCGACGATTCCGGCCACCGCGCCGGGAGGCAAGCGTCAGGTGCTCGGTGACGTCGAGGTTTGGCCAGATCCGCCGGCCTTGGGGAACCAGCGCCAGGCCGGCCCGAGCGATCTGATCGGCACGCCGACCCGCCAATTCCTTGCCGGCCAGCATGATCGAGCCGCCGGTCGGGCGGACCAGCCCCATCACGGTGTGGATCAGCGTGGTCTTGCCGACGCCGTTGCGCCCGAGCAGCCCCAGTACCCGACCATCGGGCACGTCCAGGTCGACGCCCTGCAGGACACTGCTGCGCCCGTACCCGGAGGTCAGCCCGGTGATCTGCAGCGTCACGAGCGCGTTCCCCCATCAGTCTCATCCGAGTGAAGGACGCCTTGTGCCAATAGGTTCGATACAGGGCGTCCTTCACTCAGGTGGGGACTGGGGTCGAAGAGCTCGCCACGGGTGCTGGACCCGAGATAGGCCTCTTGTACGGCGGTGCTCCCGCGGACCTCGTCGGGTGAACCGGTGAGCAGCACCCGGCCAAGGTGCAGCACGGTGACCCGTTCGGCGAGGGCGAACACGACGTCGAGGTCATGCTCGACGATGACCACAGTGATCTCGCGCGGCAATGCCTGGACCAGCTCGGTGAGCCGCCCGCTCTCGGTCGGCGACATGCCCGCGGCCGGCTCGTCCATCAGCAGCAAGCGCGGCTCGCAGGCCAGCGCCACGGCGATCTCGAGTTGACGCCGCTCCCCGTGCGAGAGCGAGGAGACGACGACGTCCGACCGCTCGGAAAGGCCGACCGCGTCCAGCAGTTCCCTGGCCCGAGCGTCGACCTGGCGCTGTCGCCGCGGCAGCAACCAGGCCGCGGTACCTCGATGCCGCTGAGCGGCCAGGCCCACGTTCTGGGCCGCCGTCTGGGTCAGGAAGAGGCTGGAATGCTGCATCGTCTGGGCCAGGCCGCGGCGAGCACGGCGTACCTGGGACAGCTTCGTCACGTCGTTGCCGGACAGCGTCACGCTCCCGGCCGACACTGGCATCTCGCCGGAGATCAGCCGGAACAGGGTGCTCTTGCCGGCTCCGTTGGGACCGATCAGGGCGTGCCGGGCTCCGGAGGCGACGTCGAGGTCCACGGCGTCCACGGCTTTGAGCGCACCGAAGCTCCGACCGACCCCACGCAGTTCGAGCAGCGCACTCATCCTTGGCCCGCCTGGTTCGCTGCGCTCACCGGTCGGTCCGCTCCTCGCTCGCTGACGCTCGCTGCGATGCTCCCGCCCTCACGGCTCGCACCCTCTCGGCTCATTGCTTGTCCACCGGATTCTCAGCGCCATCAGGGGAAGTTTGCAACGGCCCTGACCCCGGCCACGATTCGCTGCTGGCTTGCGCCCGGCCGCTTGGCTCCAAGGTTGCGGGGGTCCCCTGAGTCAGATCGGGTGGGGGTGCAGCGGAGCGTTGTCCGCGGCGGCGGAAGCGGGTAGCGGCCAGCCCGGCGATCCCGTTGCGCAGCAGGTAAACGGCCACGATGAAGGCGATACCCAGGACCAGCGTGCCGTGGCCGTCGAGGTCTGGCCCGTACACGTCCCGGATCAGTACGACCAAAGCCGCGCCGATCGCCGGCCCCCACAACGACCCCGCGCCGCCGACGGCCACCGCCAGCAGCGCCAGGGCAGAGGTCGTGAAGCCCAGGTCGGCGGGGGAAATGAACGCGAAGCGTTGT
>JACCUF010000348.1 GCA_013811975.1 Geodermatophilaceae bacterium
GCTCAAGGTGATCTCGAACAACGTGCCGACGGACGTCCCCGGCATCGCCTTCCTGTCCGGAGGCCAGACAATCGACACCGCCTGCGCGAACCTGTCCGCGATCACGACCCTGAACCGAGCCAGTCAAGCGCCCTGGCGGCTCACCTTCGCGTTCACCCGAGCTCTCGTGACCAGCTCGCTCGAGGTCTGGCAAGGCGACTCGGCGAACGGAGCTGCCGCCCAGCGCGAGCTGGTCCAGAGCTGCCGGCAGGCGGGTCAGGCGGTCTCGTCGTCGCCGGAGGGTCCTTCGTCGGACTGATCGGTGACTGCCTGTTCGTCGTCGGGTTGGCTTTCTGCTGCATCGAAGACGCTGCTGCCGTAGACGTCCTGATCCGTGATCGTGATCAGGTCGTTCTTCGTCAAGGGCCGTTGGAGCTCCACAAGCCGCTTCGCCTGGCGAAGCCGGGAACGCTCGACCGCATTGCGAACGCTGCGTGCGTTGGAGAACCGCGGCTTCTCCATCCGAAGCGCCAGATACTCAGCGAACGCCTTGCGCGCCGGGTCATCGAACCGGAAGCTCTCTCTTGCCACCATCAGCTCCGCGATCTGGGTCAGCTCGTCATGGCTGTAGTCGTCGAACTCGATGTGGTGCGGCACTCGGGACGACAGACCTGGGTTCGCTGAGAAGAACGCGTCCATCCGGTCCGGGTAACCAGCGAAGATCGCCACGAGACTCCCTCCCTCGTTCTCCATCTCCTGCAGCAGGATCTCGATCACCTCCTGCCCGTAGTCGCGTTCATTCTCCTGGCGGAACAAGTAGTAGGCCTCGTCGATGAAGAGCACACCACCCGCAGCCTTGGCTATCGCCTCCTTCGTCTTGGGCGCCGTGTGCCCGATGAACTGGCCGACCAGGTCGTCGCGGGTCACGGTGTGCACCTTCGGAGTGCGGATGTAGCCCATGGCGTGCAGCATCTGGGCCATCCGAAGCGCGACCGTGGTCTTGCCGGTCCCGGGTCCGCCGGTGAAGCTCATGTGGAGCGTGGGACGCGACGACGCGAGCCCGAACTGCCTGCGGGCCCGGTCGACAAGCAGCAGCGCCGCGATCTCGCGAACACGGCGCTTGACCTGGGTGAGTCCGACCAGCTCCGTTTCGAGTGCGGCCAGTGTCTCCTCGACATGCTGCCGAGCCTCGTCCGCGGCGAGGTCCAGCTCCGCTGTGTCGGCCAGCACAGGCTCCCCTTCCTCCGCCTCCGCTGCCTCAGGTGCCGACTGCTGTGCCTCGGTGGTCTTGCCATCCTTGCCGGGTCGGTAGAGACCGAAGCCGGACTTCGGCTGCTTCGAGTCACTCATCGCTCGTCCCTCTCGCTGGTCCGCGTGATGTCACTCCTGGCCGTACCGGTCTCCGGTCGCGACCGTCGTGGCGTAGCTGGACAGTCCGTAGCTCTGTCGTCTGTCCGAGCCCTCGGTGCGAGTCAGCAGGAATCCGGGCTCGTTCGGCGGTCGATGCACGAGGAACTGCAACGCCGTCGTCTGCCGTCCGCGGCTCGCGTCGTACGCCAGGACCCGAATGTAGTGGCGCGGGAACGTCGACCGGCAGTCATTGATCTCCGTCAGCACACCGTCAGGCTCGTCCAGGTCGAACATGGGCAGTGCCCACATCTCCCAGTAGACGTTGCGCGGATGCGGGTCGTCGGTGTACTCGATCGACACCGGCCAATCCCTCTCCAGGGCGTACTTGACCTGGGCGGCGATCTCGTCGTCAGTCAGGTCGGGCAGGTAGGCGAAGGTTCCGTGACGTAGGCGCATGGCGGTCTCCTATGCAGTCGGGGTGGCGACCGTGTCGGGCGCGTCGGTCGAGGTGTAGTCGAAGGTCACGTCGCCCCAGGTCTCGAGGGCGACCTCGAGCGGCTTGCAACTCTCCGCGGTCTTGCGGAGGATGTCGGGCCCCTCGCGAAGAAGGTCGCGGCCCTCGTTTCGGGCCTTGACCACGGTCTCGAGGGCCACCCTGTTGGCCTCCGCCCCAGCCGCGATCCCTAGGGGGTGCCCGATGGTTCCGCCACCGAACTGCAGCACGGCGTCGTCACCGAACAGGTCGAGGAGCTGGTGCATCTGACCTGCATGGATCCCTCCTGACGCCACCGGCATCACGCCGGGGATGCTCGCCCAGTGTTGGTCGAAGAAGATGCCGTTGCCCAGGTTGGTCGGGATGTGGTCGTCGCGCAGGGTGTCGTAGTAGCCGCGGGTGGTCGCTGGATCGCCCTCGAGCTTGCCAACGACGGTGCCGGCATGCATGTGGTCGACACCGATCAGTCGGCACCACTTGGCGAGCACCCGGAAGCTGACGCCGTGGGTCTTCTGGCGTGTGTACGTCGCGTGCCCGGCCCGGTGCAGATGCAGGAGTACGCCGTTGCGGCGCGCCCAGTTCGACATCGACTGCATCGCGGTGTAACCCACCGTCAGGTCCATCATCACCACGACGCTGCCGAGCTCCTTCGCGAAGTCCGCCCGCTCGTACATCTCCTCGAGCGTCGCGGCGGTGACGTTGAAGTAGTGACCTTTGATCTCGCCCGTCTCGGCCATCGCCTTGTTGACGCCCTCCATCCCGAACAGGTAGCGGTCGCGCCAGCGCATGAACGGCTGCGAGTTGATGTTCTCGTCGTCCTTGGTGAAGTCGAGGCCGCCGCGGCAGGCCTCGTAGATGACGCGTCCGTAGTTGCGTGCCGAGAGTCCGAGCTTCGGCTTGACGGTGGCTCCGAGGAGCGGACGTCCGTACTTGTTCAGGTACTCCCGCTCCATCACGATGCCGTGCGGCGGCCCGTGGAAGGTCTTCACGTAGGCGACGGGGATCCGCATGTCCTCGAGCCGGAGCGCGGTGAGCGGCTTGAAACCGAAGACGTTGCCGATGATCGATGAGGTCAGGTTCGCGATCGACCCCTCTTCGAACAGGTCGATGTCATAGGCGATGTAGGCCATGTACTGGTCGGTGTCCCCGACCTGCTCGACTCGATA
>JACCUF010000350.1 GCA_013811975.1 Geodermatophilaceae bacterium
TGAGCGGCTGTCTCAAGTACGACTTGATGCTGCTGGTCAACGAGGACGACACGATGGACGGAACGCTGATCGTGGCCGTCGCCCGGGAGTTCGCGGTCGGCGAGGACATCTTCGGCCAATCAGGGGATCCGACACCCTCGCAGGGGTCAGTCACCAAGGAGGCCTACGAGGACGCCGACTACATCGGGTCCAGGTACATCTTCAGCGGAGTTCCGATCTCGGAGATCGATGCGTTCTCCAGCGACAACTCCACTCGGTTCTCGCTGGCCCACGATGGCGACGAGTACGTGCTCGACGCCAATTTGAATTTCAGCCTCGGCGGCACCGAAGCCCTACCAACGGACGGTAGCTTTTCCGCTCTGGTCGCCATCACCTTCCCCGGTGCGGTCATCGAATCCAACGGCACGGTCGACGGAAACACCGTCACGTGGACGCAGCTGCGTCCGGGTGCAGAGAACCCGCTGACTGCCAGGGCAAGTGCCATTGCCAACGGACAGGCCGGCGGTCCACTCGATTCCGGGATCGCGTGGTGGGTCTGGGCTATCGGTGCTGCCGGTGCGCTGGCTGTGGCCGGCATCATCGCCGCCGTCGTACTGAGCAGACGTCGGGCCAAGAAGACCGCCAATGCCTCGGCCGAGACGGGGAGGTGGCAGGGCCATCACCAAGCTGGCTACGACCAGTACGGCAACTGGGTCGGCGCGCCGGGCGACGGGCAACAGAGCGGCTACTACGACTCGGGGCAGCCAGGTGGATACGACTCCTACTACGGCACATACGGCGACGGCGCGTACGGCGAAGGCGCGTACGGCGACAGCACGTACGGCGACGCCACGCTCGGCGGATCGTACGGGGACTCCTACGGTGGACCCCCGGGGACCGAGCCCTATCCGCAGGCCGCCCAGCCGCACGGCGGCTACTCCGGGCAGACCGTCGTGAGCGGCCGGGAGGCCACGCCGCCGCCTGAGTGGAGCTCCCGACCGACCTCCTAGACGAGGACGAATCAAGTTACCCACCAGTAGGAACCGGTCCCACCGGCTGGCAGACTCGCCGGTATGCAGAGCACGCTGTACGAGGCCGAGCACACCGCATTCCGGCACATGACCCGGGCATTTCTGGTCAAGCACGTCGTGCCCTTCCATGATCAATGGGAATCCGATGGCATGGTCGATCGAGGGATCTGGACAGCGGCCGGCAAGCAGGGCCTGCTCGGGACCGACGTCGACGAGGCCTATGGCGGTGGCGGCGTGCGTGACTTCCGGTACAACGCCGTGGCGGGTGAGGAACTCGTCCGGATCGGTGCGAGTGGGCTCGGATTCGGACTGCACAACGATGTGGTGGCGCCCTACCTGCTCGACCTGACCACCGAGGAGCAGAAGCGGCGTTGGCTGCCAGGATTCTGTTCCGGAGACCTGATCACGGCCATCGCCATGAGCGAACCCTCGGCCGGCAGTGACCTGCAGGGCATCAAGACCACCGCTCGTCGGAACGGATCTGACTACATAGTCAACGGCTCTAAGACGTTCATCACCAACGGCATCCTGTCCGATCTGGTCATCGTTGTGGCTAGGACTGATGTGAACAAGCCTGCTGCACAAGGGCTGTCCCTCGTCGCGGTGGAGCGAGGCATGCCCGGCTTCGACCGCGGCCGCAACCTGGACAAGGTAGGCCTCAAAGCCCAAGACACCGCCGAGTTGTTCTTCGACAACGTCCGCATACCTGCCGAGAACCTGATCGGAGAGGAGAACGGCGGATTCGTGCATCTGATGGAACAGCTTCCACAGGAGCGGCTGTCCATCGCAGTCCAAGCGGTGGCTGGTTGCGAGCGGATGCTCGAGATCACCGTGGAGTACGTCAAGGGCCGCACGGCGTTCGGTAGGCCGATCGGTAGTTTCCAGCACAGCCGATTCACCCTCGCCGAGCTAGCGACCAAGACGCAGATCGCCAGGGTGTTCCTGGACAGGTCCATCGACGCCCTGAACGCCGGCGAGCTGACCGCGATCGATGCGGCGATGGCCAAGTACTGGACGACCGACCTGCAGAACACGGTGGCCGACGCGTGCCTGCAACTGCACGGCGGGTACGGGTACATGAGCGAGTACCCGATCTCGAAATTGTGGCGGGACTCCCGGGTGCAGTCGATTTACGGGGGCACGAACGAGATCATGAAGGAGATCATCGGTCGCAGTATGGGTCTCTAGGGCCACGACGCTGCGCCGGTCAGCCGCTGGACCGGGTCAGCGGCTGTGCTCAGTCCCTGTCATGACGCCTGCGATAGGCCAGGACCAGGAAGATCAGGGCCCCGATCAGGACCACCGCAGTGCCGAGCTGCCAGAGCAGGTCATAGTCACTGAAAGTGTCCACTTCCTCATGGTGCCATGGCGTGCGGCCGCTGTCGTCGCGCGCGGATGGAGCGAGTTTGCCCAGCTCTCGTAGGGTCGTAGAGGTGCGGATGACGGAGTTTTGGGACCAGATGAACACCCAGTTCGGGCCAGCTTATGCCGAGTCAGTGGCTCGCGATCATGTTTCCGCGAGGTTGAACGGTCGGACCGCTGCCCAGGCGGTGGAGGACGGCGTGCCGTACAAGAAGATCTGGCTGGCGATCTGCGGCGACTTCGAGCTGCCACCCCGGGTTCGCTGACGATCTGGTTGGGACGTCGGCGTGTCGCTGTTGATCGAACAGGTGTTCGGATAGCGTCCTCCACAGGCCGCAACACGTTGTCCCCAGTTCGCCCGGAGACCGCGGTTGTGTCGGTGGCCGGCCGTAGCGTCGTGTTCAGTCCCCAGGTACGGGGAGCGCGACCCGAAACGAAGGTGGGAGCACGATGGCAGGACTCGACCGGGACAAGGCGCTGGACATGGCTTTGGCCAACATCGAGAAGCAGTACGGCAAGGGTTCGGTCA
>JACCUF010000391.1 GCA_013811975.1 Geodermatophilaceae bacterium
TATTTCCAGGGACACGCCTCCCCCGGTATCTATGCCCGCGCCCATCTCGAAGGCCGGCTGACCGACAGCCAGCTCGACGGGTTCCGCCAGGAGCTGTCCCACCCCGGTGGCGGCCTGTCCTCCTACCCGCACCCGCGGTTGATGCCCGAGTTCTGGGAGTTCCCGACCGTGTCGATGGGTCTAGGCCCACTGAACGCGATCTATCAGGCGCGGTTCGACCGTTACCTGCACCACCGCGGGATCAAGGACACCTCCGACCAACGTGTCTGGGCCTTCCTCGGTGACGGTGAGATGGATGAGCCGGAGTCGTTGGGGGCCATCGGGATAGCCGCCCGCGAGGAGCTCGACAACCTGACTTTCGTCGTCAACTGCAACCTGCAGCGCCTGGACGGACCGGTCCGTGGCAATGGCAAGATCATCCAGGAGTTGGAGTCGTTCTTCCGTGGTGCCGGTTGGAATGTCATCAAGGTCATCTGGGGCCGTGAGTGGGATGTCTTGTTGGCCAAAGATCTCGACGGTGCGCTGGTCAATGTCATGAACGCCACACCGGACGGGGACTACCAGACGTACAAGGCCAACAACGGCAAATTCGTACGCGATCACTTCTTCGGTCGCGACCCGCGTACGGCCGCCATGGTGGCTGGCATGACCGACGACGAGATCTGGGCGCTCAAACGCGGCGGTCACGACTATCACAAGGTCTACGCCGCCTTCCAGGCAGCAGTTCGACACACCGGCCAGCCGACCGTGATTCTGGCCAAGACGATCAAGGGCTGGACCCTGGGCAGCCACTTCGAGGGGCGCAATTCCACCCACCAGATGAAGAAGCTCACCCTCGACGATCTCAAGGGGCTGCGGGATCGTCTCTATCTGGACATCCCGGACAGCGCACTCGACGAGAAACTGCCGCCGTACTTCAAGCCGGCCGCCGACTCCGAGGAGATGCGCTACATGGCCGAGCGTCGTCGTCGGCTCGGTGGCTCGATACCGCGCCGGATGGTGACTGCGAAGCCCTTGATCCAGCCCGGAGAACAGGCCTACGAGGCGGTCCGCCGCGGTTCGGGCAAGCAAGAAGTCGCCACCACGATGGCCTTCGTCCGGCTCTTCCGTGACCTGCTCAAGGACAAGGAGATGGGTCCGCGGTTCGTTCCGATCATCCCCGATGAAGCGCGCACCTTCGGGATGGATTCGCTGTTCCCGATCCAGAAGATCTACTCACCGCACGGCCAGACTTACACCTCGGTCGACCAGGACCTGATGTTGTCCTACAAGGAATCCGAGACTGGTCAGATCCTGCACGAGGGCATCAACGAGGCAGGCTCGACGGCCTCCTTCACCGCCGCTGGATCAGCGTATGCAACCCACGGCGAGACGATGATCCCGATCTACATCTTCTACTCGATGTTCGGGTTCCAGAGGACCGGCGACGGCTTCTGGGCCGCTGCCGACCAGATGTCGCGCGGTTTCGTCCTCGGGGCCACGGCCGGTCGCACGACGCTCAACGGCGAGGGTCTGCAGCACGAGGACGGGCATTCCATGCTGATCGCGGCAACGAACCCGGCCGTCGTGTCCTACGACCCGGCCTTCGGCTTCGAGCTCGGGCACATAGTTCGCGACGGTCTCATCCGGATGACCGGCGACGACCCGCATGATCGATCGCCGGACGTCTTTTACTACCTGACGCTCTACAACGAGCCCTACGTCCAGCCAGCAGAGCCGGACAACGTCGACGTCGACGGCATCCTGGCCGGGATGCACCGCTATGCCCCTGCGCCGGGAGAAGCAGGTTCTGGTCCTCGAGCACAGATCCTCGCTTCCGGAGTGGGTGTTCCGTGGGGGGTGCGCGCTCAGGCTCTCCTGCGTGAGCACTGGAATGTCTCCGCTGACGTTTGGTCGGTCACCTCTTGGACCGAGTTGCGTCGTGAAGCGCAGGGGACTGGGGACTGGAACCTCATGCACCCCAACGAGAGCCCGCGTACGCCGTACGTGGTGAAGCGTCTCGGGGACGCACCGGGTCCGATCGTCGCGGTGTCGGACTGGATGCGGGCCGTACCCGATCTGCTCGCGCCCTACCTTGCCGGTGAGCCAGGCCGCTACGCCTCATTGGGCACCGACGGGTTCGGCCTGTCCGACACCCGCCCCGCCCTGCGACGGCACTTCCGGGTCGACGCCGAATCCATCACCGTCCGGGTCCTCGCGTCCTTGGCAGCACGGGGCGAGGTTCCGGCCGAGGTGGTGGGTCAGGCGATCGAGAAGTACCGCCTCGAGGACCCCAGCGCCGCCAAGAACGTCTTCTCGGAAGAAGGCAGCAGCGAATAGCCCGTTTCTCTTCGAGTGAAGGCGTCCTTCTACCAATAGGTTCGACTCAAGGACGCCTTCACTCAGTGGGCGGCGGGCGGAGGGTGTCCAGGGCGACGGCGGCGTAGGTCGCCACGCCGGTCGGAAAAGCTGCTTCGTCGAAGACCACCAGGTTCGAGTGGTTCGGTGCGGCGTGATCCGGCTCGAGGTCGGGTGGGCAGGCGCCGAGGAAGGCCATCGCGCCCGGAACCTCGTTGAGTACGTAGGACCAATCTTCGGCCCCCATTATTGGAAAGTCCATGGCGGGCACGCGTTCTGGGCCGAGAAGCCCTCCAAGGACCTCGCGTACGTTTGCCGCCACCGAGCCGTCGTTGACCGTGACCGGATACCCGGGGATGAGCTCGACCGTCACGCCCAACCCGTGCGCGGCACCGATTCCCTCGGCGATGCGTTGCACATGATGGCGTACGGCGGACCGGGTCGTGGCCGACAGAGTCCGCATCGTGCCGCGCAGCGTCGCAGTGGGCGGGATGATGTTGTGCGTCGTCCCAGCCGCGAACGAGGCGATCGTGACCACGGCAGGGTCGAAGACGTCGACCCGCCGGGTGACCATGCTCTGCAGGGCCTGGACGATCTCGCAGGCGGCCGGGATGGGGTCGTTGGCGTGGTGTGGCGCAGACGCATGGCCGCCGCGCCCGGACACGGTGATCTCGATCCTGTCCTCGGAGGCCAGGAACGGCCCGCCACGCGTGTGCAGTGTCCCGCTGGCGAAAGTCGAGGAGATGTGGATCGCGAACGCACCGCTGACCGGGGCATCGGCAACGGTCGTGAGTAGTCCTTCTTCCAACATGTACCGGGCTCCGTGGAAGCCCTCCTCCCCCGGCTGGAACATGAAGATCACCCGCCCGGCGATGTCCTGACGTCGCGCCGAGAGAACACGCGCGGCGCCGGCAAGCATCGCGACGTGCGTGTCGTGTCCGCAGGCATGCATCGCGCCTGGGATCTCGGAGGTGAATTCCAGCCCGGTCTCCTCGGTGAGCGGGAGGGCGTCCATGTCGCCGCGCAGCAGGAACGTCGGCCCGGGGTGGGCTCCCTCGAGAACGGCGACGACGGAGCTGACCGATTTTCCGGTCCGGATGTCCAGATCCAGATCGTCGAGTTCGGACAGGATCGCGGCCTGGGTCTCGGGCAACTGGAGTCCGAGTTCTGGCCGACGATGTATCCGGCGGCGGAAGTCGACCGTCCGGTCCTGAA
>JACCUF010000263.1 GCA_013811975.1 Geodermatophilaceae bacterium
TCCGGGCGGCGCTGAAGGGATGTTCCGGGTCGCCTCGCGATCCTATGCTGCGCAATCGGCAGGGCGACGTGGCGGTCTCAGTCGGGATTCGGGTTCGTCCCGGACCGAAGGGAATGCCGTCATGGACCATCAAGCGGGCTGCTGAGGTCAGCGTCTGGCGGATAGAGCAGAAGCTGGGCGGGCGGTGCCTGGGACCACGAGATGTTCCGAGCGCTGATCCGCAGTCGCGTCAAACAACGCCTGAGCGTCTGCGACGCGCGACCGGCGATCGCCTCGGCGATGACATGGAGCACCGGTATGTCGATCAACGGTGCCGCCGCGCCAGGGGTTCGCGGTCCGGGGGTCCCGGACGGGCGAACATCGGTGCTCGGGCTGGCTGGGACAACGCGACCACAGCGTCTGCGTCCACATCTGGCGCTGCTGCTGAACCAATAGCCTCTGCCGTTCCGAGGAGGCGCGGTAACGACGCCTACCGCGCGGATCAGCCGGGTTCGGCCTCGTGCCCGGCTTTCACGTCGCGTAGCAGACCTCGGTAGGCGGCGTCTGGGCTGATCGAGCCGTCGACGATGCCGGCTATCTCGGCGGCGATCGGCATGTCCAGATCGAATCTCCCGGCCAACTCCATCGCGACCGGTGCGGTCTTGATGCCCTCGGCGACCTGGTTCATCTCGCCGAGTATCTCAGCGAGCGGGCGGCCCTTTCCGAGCTGCTCCCCGACGTACCGGTTACGACTCTGTGGGCTGATGCAGGTCGCGATCAGGTCACCCATCCCAGCTAGGCCGGCCAGCGTTTCGGGCTGGGCGCCGAGGCTGACCCCGAGTCGGGTCAACTCCTGCAGCCCACGGGTGATGACCGCCGAGCGGGTGTTGTCCCCGACGGACAGGCCCTCGGCAATGCCTGTGGCGATGGCGACCACGTTCTTCAGCGCCCCCCCGATCTCACAGCCGATGACATCGTGATTGGTGTAGACGCGGAACATGCCTCGCGCGAAGACCTTCTGCAACGCGGCGGCCACGTCCAGGTCCTCGGTGGCGATGACGCTGGCCGCAGCGTTTCCGGCCATGATCTCTTTGGCGAGGTTGGGACCGGTCAGCGCAGCGGCCGAGTGCCCGGGCAGCACGTCCCGGATCACCTCCGTCATCCGCAGCAAGGTGACCGATTCCAGGCCCTTGGTCAGGCTGACGACCGGAACCCACGGGCGTACGAACGGTCTTGCGGCCTCGAGGGTCTCGCGGAACGAGTGTGACGGGATGCCCATCACCAGGACGTCGGCGCGGCTGACGGCTTCCTCGAGATCGGCGCTGGCAACCAGACGCTTCGGTAGCCGGTAGCCAGACAGGTAACGGGAGTGAGTGTGGTCCTCGTTGATCTCGCCAGCGACTTCCGGGTCCCTGGCCCATACCGTCGTGTCGTTGCGCCCCGCCGTGAGACTGGCGACCGTCGTTCCCCATGAACCCGCGCCGAGCACGGTCACCCGCACGTGAGCATCCCTCCATAGTGGAAGCAAGGACCCATGAACTTGACGACTGCGGCCGAGCCGTCACCGCCGACTAAACCGGCAGCGCCTTACGGGTCCTGCGGGCGAACTGCTCGGCGGACTCCGAGGTGTTCTCGGCGGCGTGAGTCACATTGCGGGACAGGCGCCGAGCAGCCCTGCGGGTACGCCAAGCGACCGACGGTCTCCCCTGCGTATCCACCACAGCGAGCAGCAGCCCGCCGAGCATGCTGGCGTTCTTGAAGAATTCCTGCTTCTGCAAGGCCCTGTCGCCTTCGTCATCGATCTTCCAGAAGCTGTGGGCCGCAAGCGTGGTCGGGACCAGGCTGGCGCTGAGTACGGCGGCGGCGAGGCGGGGGGCCTTGCCCAGGCTGAGCGCGACGCCGGCGAGCAGCTTGACGACGCCGTCGATCCGCACAACGGTTGCGGTGTCGTCCGGTATGGCTACCGACGTCTTTTCCCTGACGAACTGGACCACGCCCACGGCCGCGGGACGCTTCTCGTGCGGGTTGCGAGCCTCGTCGAGACCTCCTAGGACGAACATGGATCCGAGCAGTGGTCTGGCCAGCCTGCGTACGAGCATCGGGCTTGCTCCTTTGAAGTCAGCTTCGTCAAGGTAGGCCCCGGACGCTACTCGCCATCGCTAGTGCCCGCAGCAGTGTTCGGCGCAGTGCCATCGGGTCGATGTCGAGGGCGAGCAGCAGCTCACGGCACAAGCGGGAACTCAGCGGCTGTGCCCAAGTGCGGGCGCGCGCCGCTGACGCCCCGATGCGCGTGTTCGTTGCTCTTGTGCTGTAACGAAGGGAGAGAATGAAAGAGGGGGGATAGGGCACGGCTGGGCCTCGGAAAGGAAGTTGCATGTCCAAGGATCAACACAATGTGCGCGGATTGGTTCGAGCGATCGCCTACGACGCCCGAGGTTCGCGCCTGGGTCGGGTGGCTCAGGTGTTCCTCGATGACCGCACCGATGAGCCAGCATGGGTCGCCGTCGATGTCACCCGTACGCGCGGTATGCGGCTGCTTCCACTGGCCGGTGCGGCGCGCAAGGGCAGGCACCTGGTCATCCGAGCCGAACGGGCCACGGTTCGCTCCGCCCCACGGATCGACCTCGGCGACGGGCAACTGTCCAGCCAGGACGAATCACGGTTGCTCGAGCACTACGGGCTGGCACCCGTGGGGGGCGCAGACGAGCTGTCCATGATCGGCGAAGGACGCCCGGCCGCACCATGGGCCGATGACGCTGAGCGCGAGACGACGTGGGACGGGCCCGCCCAGCAGAACAGCGGCCGTCAGGACAACACACAGTCGATCTCGACGGGTTGGGACCAGCCGACCAGGAACCAGCCGACCCGCGACCAGCCGACCCGCGACCAGTCTGCCTGGGCTCAGCCAGCCTGGACCCAGCCGGGCTGGGCCAAGCCCACCGTGGTTTCCAAGGAAGTCGGGGACCGAGACATGCCAAGCTGGGGGCAGCAGCCGGCGGCCCCGAGTCCACAAAGCCAAGCGCAGCTTGGCGATACCGCACCCTCGCCGACCATCGAGACCCCGACGGCGTCCCCTGCGGACGCGGCCTCAGCCACGCGTCCCGATGCGGAGTCCTCGGGCTCGCGCCGCTGATCGGCTGCCTCCACGGGGTGGGGCTCGCTAGTCTGCCAGCCATGATCGGCCTATCCACCATCCAGAGGAGATGCGCATGAGCGCCTCGGCCGTAACCCTGCGCACAGCTCTGCTGCCGCGAACCACGGTTGTTACCGACACCTTGCTCGTCACGGGCGGAGCGGTGTTCATTGCCCTGGTCGCGCAGCTGGCGTTCTACCTGCCGTTCACTCCGGTCCCGGTGACCGGATTGACTTTCGGGGTGATCGTCACAGGTGCGGCGATGGGAGCGGTCCGCGGACTGCTGGCCACCTTGCTCTACGTGCTGCTCGGGGTTGCCGGCCTTCCGGTGTACGCCGACGCCAGTTACGGCATAGACGTGCTGCTCGGCGTAACCGGTGGCTACCTAGTCGGTTCGGTGCTGGCCGCCGCGCTCACCGGCTTCCTAGCCGAAAAGG